>CAZWMF010000636.1:0-2533 GCA_964634535.1 uncultured Opitutaceae bacterium
TGCCGCCCCAGGGCGCAGAGCGGGTGGTGATCTTCTTCAGCAACGGAAGCTTCGACGGGATCATCGACCGGTTCGCCATTGCGGCGCAAAGCTAGGGCGCCGGAGAGTTGCCGCAGCGAGGCGTCGCAGTTGGCGATCTTGGTCCGGTCTTCGGACCCCGCAGCCTGCGCGCCGGTTCAATTCCGGCCCGCGCCTCCAATATTTGCGCAGCTATAAATGCCGCCGCACGAATTCCGGGGAGAAGGCGGCCGAGATCTGGAAGTGAGATTGGAAGGCATTGGATCAGCGTCGTCGCGGCGGACTTGCTAGGATCCGGATAAACGCCGCCGCAATGCCTGACGAAGAAATCATTTCCTTGGATCAGATCCAAGGCCGTATCCTGGTTTTGCGCGGCTACCGCGTCCTGCTCGACTCGGATCTCGCCCGCTTCTATGGTGTGCCCACATTTCGCTTCAACGAAGCAGTCAAACGCAACGTTGAGCGGTTTCCGGAAGATTTTCGCTTTCAGATTACCTATGAGGAACTTAAAGTGAACTCATCGCAATTTGCGATGACTCCTCGCAGGCATCGGGCTCCGGCTTACCTCCCATGGGCATTCACCGAACATGGCGCCCTTATGGCGGCGAATGTCCTCAACAGCCAGCGTGCAGCCCGAATGAGCGTTGTGATCGTCCGTGCGTTTGTAGCACTGCGCCAGATGATTCTGAGCCAGAAGGCGCTCGCGGCAAAACTTGAAGAGTTGGACGCGCGGGTGGGGGCCCACGATCGAGAAATTGCCGAGATCGTCGAAGCCATCCGTCAACTCGCGACTTCCGGTGAAATTGAGAACCGGCCAAAGATCGGGTTTCACCGTGGCAATCTCTAGAGCCGGTCTTGAAACACCCTCGTGCGGCAAGAGAACTCAACGAAGGTGCGACGGTCTCTGCCTTGCCGTCCCGACCAGTCGCGACAGAAAGGAAGCAGATGAGATTGACCGGTAGCTTGGGCGGCGGTTAAGCTACTGTGCCTGGCGCGCGACCTTGAACTCGGCGGGCCGCTGGCCGGCCGGCAGGGCGAGCAGGTCGTAGTCGTGGAAGCCCGTCACGGCGACTTGGGCGAACTCGCCGACGGGCAGCTCCCGCGGGACGTAAACCCGGCCGTCGATGTCCGGCGCGTCCGCGTCGGCGCGGGCGACCCCGGGCTCGTCCACGAGGACCTTGACCATCCGGCCGACCCCGCGCGCGCTCACGCGCCCGGCGACCTCCTTCTGGAGGGCCATCACCCGGTGCCAGCGCCGCTCCTTCTCCTTGGCGGACACCTGGCCGGCGAGCTTGGCCGCGCGGGTGCCCTCCTCCTGCGAATAGCGAAAGACGCCCAGGCGCTCGAATTCCACCTCCCGGATGAAGGCGCACAATTCGTCGACATCCGCCTCGGTCTCGCCGGGAAACCCCACGATGAAGGTGGTCCGCAGCGCAATCCCCGGTATCCCGGCCCGGATGCGGCGGATCAAGTCCCGGATGTACGCGCCGCCGGTCTCCCGCTGCATGGCCGCCAGCATCCGGTCGCTGATGTGCTGCAGGGGCATGTCGACATACCGGGCCACCTTCGGGCAGGCGGCGATGGTGGCGATCAGTTCGTCGCTCCAATGGGCCGGATGGGTGTAGAGCAGCCGGATCCAGAAGTCGCCCTCGATCGCATTCAGCTCCCGCAGGAGCGTCGTCAGCGCCGTGCCGCGCGAGGAATCGACGGGGGTCCGCGGATTGGGCCGCTCGTCCCAGGTATCCATGCCGAAGAAGGTGGTGTCCTGGGAAATGAGGTTCAATTCCCGCACTCCCTCGGCGATCAGCCTCCGGGCCTCCGCGACGACGCTGGCGACCGTCCGGCTGCGGTGCCGGCCGCGGATCTGCGGAATGATGCAGAAGGTGCAGGGGTGGTTGCAGCCCTCCGCGATCTTGACGTAGGCGAAATGCCTGGGCGTCAAGCGGAAGCGCGGCGTGTCGTAGTCCGGGATGAAGGTCGAGCGCGGGGTGACAAAGTTCGCCGGCGTGCCGGCTAGGGACTTTTGGCCGCAGAGCCCCTCGATGATCGGCGCCACCTGGGTAAGCTGGTCCAGGCCGATGAAGGCGTCGACTTCGGGGAGTTCCCCGGGCAGGACCTTGGAGAAGCGCTGCGACATACAGCCGGCCACGATCAGCTTCTGCTCCCGTCGCCGCTTGCGCAGTCCGCGCTGCGCATGGACCTCCAGGATGTGCCCGATCGACTCCTCCTTGGATGAATCGATGAAGGAGCAGGTGTTGACGATCACGACGTCGGCGGCCTGCGCGTCGGCGGTCACCTGCATGCCGGCCTGGTGCAGGTGGCCGATCATGATCTCGCTATCGACGAGATTTTTGGCGCAACCGAGCGAGATGAGGCTGACTTTGATCACAAATGCAAAAAGGTCAGTCCCCGGCTGCTTGAACCGAATCTGCCGAGCGGAGGCATTTCCGGCCTACGCCGAGCCTTGGTCGGCCTCCAACGCCTCCGCTCGGCAGATTCGGTTCAAGCAGCCGGG
>CAZWMF010000637.1:0-2513 GCA_964634535.1 uncultured Opitutaceae bacterium
TGGATCCGGCCATCGCCGCGCATGAAGAGTTGGTATTCAGCGCGCCGGTTCCCCAAGCGGGCCACCCGGCGGCATCCCGGCGGCCGGCCGCGCTCTACGGTCAGGGGCCGGGCCAGGCGCCCAGGCGGCTCACGTTCGGTCCGGACAGTGCGATCGGCGCAACCGTTCTACGCGATGGGCGGGTCCTTTTCGTATCCGCCAAGCCCCATGACGACAACCTCGCTCGGCGGCATTGGTGCCTGTTCACAATCAACAACGATGGCACTGAGGTCACCGCCTATGCGGGCCAGGATGACGGCGTGGACTTCATCCGACGCCCGCGCGAATTGGGCGACGGCCGAATCGCCTTCCTCGCCGAAGGCCAAGACGAGCCGGGGCCCATGGGCTGGGCCGAATGCGTGAAGGCGGCCGCACCGTTCGCAACGCGCGGCAGCCTGTTCGCCTTCCGCAGCGTCGGTTGCGTTTCGGTGGAGCCTAATTCGGACGACGAAATCCTCGCCTGCATCGACACGAGCGGCTGGACCGGGCGTTCGATGACGAATCACGCGGCGGTGTTTCGGGTCGGCGCGCGCGCCGCTGAAATTGGCGCCCCACTTTTTGACGATCCGCAATGGAACAGCATTGAAGCCACTCCGGTGGCTGCGCGGGCCGAACCGGCCGGACACACCTCCGCCATCATGCCGGGCGCGCCGCACGGCACCCTGCTGTGTTTGAACGTCAACGACAGCAGCGACCCGACCGCCGACCGGAATCCGGCCCCGGCCGCCAAGCTTCGGGTTTTCGCGCTGGTAGGTTCCGGTCAGCAGCGCGCCTTGGGAGAGGTGCCGGTAGACGCCGACGGATCCGTGATCGTGCAGCTTCCGGCCGACCTGCCCCTGGGCCTCGACACCCTCGACGCCCGGGGCCGGGTGCTCCGTCACCAGCCGGCCTCCTTCTGGCTTCGACCCGGCGAGAACCGCGCGTGCGTGGGCTGCCACGAGCCGCGCAACCATGCGCCCAGCAACATTCGCCCGCTGGCGGCGATGCATGGGCCGGCGCATCTGGACTTCACCGACCAAACGAACGCCCCCCGCGCATTCGCCCCATGAACCTGAAACGAATCCTTCTGTTCGCAACGCCGCTGGCGGTGGTATTGGGCGCTGGAGCCGCTTCGGGCGGATACTTCGGATTGCGCTATCACGAGCGCCTGCGCTCGGGCTTGCCCGGTCTCGGCTTTGTTTCCTGCGTTCACTGTCACCAACGCAGCCTGGCCACATTGCCCTGGGCCCAGCCCCGTCCGCACCATGACGCGCCGGGCGGGATCGCGGTTTCCCCGGACGGGAAGACGTTGTTCATCGCTCTAGACGATAAGGACGAAGTCGCCGAGGCGGATGTGGCGTCGCTCAGCGTGACCCGCCGCGTGAGGGTCCCGGGCGGACCGTTCGGCCTGGCGCTGGATGCGACCGGCCAACGCCTGTTTGTGGCTTGCCGCCATCAGGATAGGATCGCGGTGCTCGACACGCGCAACCTCACGGAACAGGCCACCATCGCGGTGGGCATTCGTCCGACCGACGTCGCCTATTGCGTGACGGCGGCGGGGGAGCGGTTGATTGTCCCCAACTCCGGCAGCGACGACATCTCCGTACTCTCGGTCTCGCCGCTGCTCGAGTTGGCCCGGCCGGCGGCGGGTCGCGAACCGTATGCGGTCGCGGTGTCCGGCCAGGGTCGGCGCGTTTACATCGCCAATCGAATGGCGGTCCACGACGAGCTTCTCAGTCAGCCCTCCTCCGAGGTGACCGTCCTCGACCCGGCCAATGGCCACGTCCTCGACCGGGAAGAGCTTCATTCGGCCCACTTGGCGGAAGGCATCACCGAGGTGCCCGCGCGCGGATGGATGATCAATTCGCTGGTCCGCGTACACAACCTGGTGCCGATCACCCAAGTGAAAGACGGGTGGGTCATGTCCACCGGCGTGGCCATCTCCAACCGAGACGGCGAGGTGACGCAGGTGCCGCTGGACGAGGCGAATGCCTATTTTTCAGATCCCTCGGGCGTCGCCGCGAGCCCGGACGGCCGGAGGGCCTATGTGGCCTCCGGCGGCGCCGACGTCGTGACGGTCCTCGATCTCGACCGGTTGGGAGCGTGGCTGAACCAGACCGACGCCGCGGAGCGCGGCGAAGCCATGGAGAACATGGCGCTGTCCTATAGGTACGTCGTCGCCCGGATTCGGACCGGCTGCAACCCCCAGCACCTGGCGCTGTCCCCGGACGGTCGCCGCCTGTTCGTGGCCGAACGGCTCGATGATCGGGTGCTCGTCGTGGACACGGACAGCCTCCAGCCGGTTGGCCGAATCGTGTTGGGCGACGGCGGACTCAACGACCCCATCCGTCTGGGCGAGCGCGTGTTCACGCGGGCGCGCTACACGTTTCAGGGGCAATTCTCCTGTCGCTCGTGCCACCCGGACGGCCATGTCGACGGTCTCTCCTATGATTTCGACGGTGCCGGCGTCGGCGACAATCTGCTGGCCAACCGCA
>CAZWMF010000638.1:0-2498 GCA_964634535.1 uncultured Opitutaceae bacterium
CGCCGGCCTTCATCCCGGTCCCGCCCGACGCCGACGGCGTCCTCGACCTCGCGGCGGCCGTGGCCGCCGGCGAAGTCGAGCCGGTGCCCAACCCGTTCCGGATTCGGTATCGTCCGCCCCGGCCCGAGCGCCGCCTCGTCGTCCGGGTGGCCGGCGTGGCCTGTCCGGCGGGCGACCCGGCGGCGGCCTGTTGCGTGCTGAACGACGCCACCTGCAGCCCGG
This sequence comes from uncultured Opitutaceae bacterium, assembly GCA_964634535.1. Lineage (GTDB taxonomy): Bacteria > Verrucomicrobiota > Verrucomicrobiia > Opitutales > Opitutaceae > Palsa-1447. The sequence continues at coordinate 223 of CAZWMF010000638.1, forward strand.
GCGATTCGTACGCCGGATTGACCGTCGCGTCGGTCGACACCGCGGCCGTCGACCTGGTGAGCGGCCGCTACCGGCTGCGCCTGCCCGTGGATCAGCCAATCACAATCCGCCTGCCATGAGCCACCCGCTGATTGTCCGCTGGCGCGAGCGCCGCCTGGCGCGCACCCGCCTGCCGCCGAGCCAGCTCGTGCTATTTTTCCGTCAGCTCGAGATGCTGCTGGGCGCGGGGATTCTGCTGGCCGACGCCCTCGCCTGCCTGGAACGCCGGTTCCCCGATGCGCGCACCCGCCGCGTGCTGCACCGCATTTCCGGCGAGGTGGGCGGCGCGCGCAGCCGGCTTTCGGCGGCCTTGGGCCGGTTTCCGCGCAGCTTCCCGCCGTCGGTGGTCGCCGTCGTGGCGGCCGGCGAAGAAGCCGGTTCGCTGCTCTTGGCCGAGCGGTTTGGGGATCTGGCCGACCGAATCGCCTACGAGTCGGCCCACCGGCGGCAGCTGCGCCGGGCGTGCGCCTACCCGGTCGCCGCCCTGGGCCTGGCCTTGGTGCTGCTCTGCTTCCTGCTCAAGGTCACCCTGCCCCGACTGGAAGACCTGCTGGCTTCGCTCGGCGGCCAGCTGCCCCCGCTGACCCGGGCGGTGACCACCGCCGCGGAAATCGCCCGACGCTCGGTCCCCTGGGCGCTGGGCGGGGCGGCTGGGGCGGCCGTCCTGGTCAGCGCTTTGCGCCGTTGGCCGCGCACGCGCATTCCGGTCGACCGCGGATTCCTGCGCCTGCCATTCGCCGGGGCGGTGTATCGGGAACTCAGCGTCGCCCTCTTTTGCAAAATCTACCGTTCGCTCTATCTCGCCGGCCAGACCGCGCCCGAAATCATCGATGCCTGCGCCGGCCTGGCGGGCAACGCGGGTTTCCGCGACGCCCTGCGCACCGCCCGCGGCGCCATCGTCCAACGCGGAGTGCCCCTGTCCGCCGCACTGGAGAGGACCGGGTTGTTTCCGCCGATGGCGATTCTCGCCCTCGAGGTGGGCGAGCAATCCGGCCGGCTGGCCGATGCGATGGACCGGGTCAGCGGCTATTATCAGACCCAGGCCAGGCTCCGGTTGGACACCGCCATCGCCCTGTTGAATCCGCTGCTCACCCTCGCGGTGGTGGCCGGCGCCGGGTTGATCCTGGCCGCGTTCTTCCAAGCGCTCTACCAAATCGTCTATGTCGCGCACTAGGGTCGCCTTTACGCTGGTCGAATTGCTCGCGGTGTGCGCGGTGATCGGCATCCTCGCGGCGATCGCCGCCCCGGCGATCGGCTTCCAGATCGCCCAGGCGCGGATCGGCGCGGAGTCGGCCGCGCTGCATCGCCTCGCCGTCGCGATCCAGGGCTCGTTCGAATCGACCGATTTGGAATCGACGAACATCGCGGCCCTCCCGGGCACCGTGCCCGCAGGCGTGGATCTGACGGGCTTTTCCCTCTCCACCAATACGGGCGCGGTGCCCGCCACGACGCTGGCCTCCGATTGGTTTGCCAAGGCCGCCCGCCAACTCGGGGAGACCCCGCTGATCGGCGCGCCGCCGACGCCGGTCGTCCAACCTCGGGTGGCCGCCGTCCTGATCAATCCGGACGGTGAGGTCCGGCTGCTCCTGGTCGGCCCGGAGAGCGAAGCCAATCAGCAGCGCTTCCTGCTCGTGTCGGTGATGGCCGCGCCGGGCGCGCTAGCGCTGCCGCCGTGGCCCGACGCGGCCAACTCGCAGGATCCCGCCGACTTGGCGCTATTCAACGACACCTGGAACACCGACTGGACAAGCCCCGCCGCGACGCTGCCGCCCTCCTGGACGGCCGCTCTCAATTCCGCCCAGGTTCAGGCCTGGCAGGGCGGACCGGGCGGACTGGCCCGACTTTGCGTCGAACGGATCGTTTGCCCCAAATTCAGCATCGTGGTCAACGATACCCATCCGACCGACAACTGCTATGTGTACTACAACCTGAACGGGACGACGGCGGGCAACTCCTCGGCGATTTCCGCGGGCAGCGGACCGTTCGCCATACCCGGCGTCCTCCAAGGCCGGACGATCCAGGCGTATCGGGGCAGCGCCCCGCCGCCCACCGCGCAGGCGTTTACGCAGTTCATCCTGCGCGATACCTGCGAAATCACGGTGCAGGATTAGCCGACACCGGACGGCGTTGGGGCCCGGACCGGGCCGCAGCCGGCAGCTCTCGCATAATGGTGAAGACGACCCCCGGGGATGGTTCCCGGCTAATTGGCGCTCGCCAGCGGCGTGCCCGCCTGCACG
>CAZWMF010000639.1:0-2484 GCA_964634535.1 uncultured Opitutaceae bacterium
GCCGGAGCCACCGCGCCGGCCGGCCGGCGGATGGGCCACGCCGGCGCGATCGTCGGCGGCACGGAGGACACCGCCGCCGCCAAGATCGCGGTTTTCCGCGAGTGCGGCATCGAGGTGGCGGCGACGCCGAGCGACATGGCCGATGCGCTTCTGCGGGCGGCCCAGGCCCGAGGCGTAGCGCTTATTTGATCGCCGCGACGGACCGGAAGTCGATGTGGCCGGCTTCGACGTCCACGTGGACCAGTTCCACGAGGACGCGCGCGCCGACCGTCCAGGCGCCGCCGCCCTGGACCACCTTGCCCTCGACCGCCGGCTGGGCGATGCGCACCCAGGTCCCCTTTTCGCTCGCGCCGGTGACGAGCGCGGGAAACCGGGCGCCGATCCGCCGCTCCAATAGGATGGCCGCGGCCGATTTGGCCACCTGGCGTTCGACCTTCTTCGCCGCATCCTGGCGCTCGGTGCAGCGCAGCGCGAGGGCCGCCAAGGCGTCGTTGGCGTAGGGCGACGGCTGGCCGGCGATCGCCGCCTTCAGCAACCGCTGGGTGATCACGTCGGGATAGCGCCGGTTCGGCGCGGTCGAATGCGTGTAATCCTGGACCGCGAGACCGAAATGGCCGGCCGAGGCGCCGCCCGGCAGTTCCAGGGCATATTCGCCGGGACCCATCAGCTTGATGACGCTGAGCGACAGATCCGGAAATCGCTCGGGATCGGCCTGCTTTTCCGCCGCGAGAAAGCGCTGCAGCGCGGCCGCGTCGGGCTGGTCCGGCAGCGCGCGGCCGTGGGCGACCGCCAGCGCGACCAGGCCCGTCCAGTGCTTGGGCGTGCGCACGATCCGCCGCAAGGCCGGCAAGCCCCGCCGGGCCAGGAATTGGGCGGTCGCGGTGTTGGCCGCGATCATGACGTCCTCGATGAGCCCCTGGGCGCGATTCGGCGCGGCCGGAACCAAGTCGAGCAGGGTATCGCCGTCGTACACCGGCCGGGCCTCGACCGTCTCAAAATCCAGGGCGCCGTGGAGATGGCGGCGCGCTCGCAGCGCCTGCGCGATCCGGTCCTGCAGGCGCAGGTTTTCCGCCAAACCCGGCACCGCGCTCAGCGCGGCCGGGGCCGGGCCCGCGCCGTCCAGCCAGGCGGCAATGCTCGGATAGGCGAGTTGGGCGCGGTTGCGCACCGCCGCCCGGTAGAATTCGCTCGCGGTCGGCGCCCCCGTCCGATCGAGCGTCACCTCCACGACGACGGCCAGCCGGTCGACGCCGGGTCCCAGCGACGTCAGATCGGTCGAAAGCCGCTCGGGCAGCATGGGGAAGATCGCCCCGGCGGTGTAGACCGAGGTCGTGTTCTCGCGGGCATGCCCGTCGAGCGCCGAGCCCGGCCCGACCACCGCGCCCACGTCGGCGATCGCCACGAGCAGGCGACCGGCTCCGTCGGCCAGCGGCACGGCCACCGTGAGCTGATCGAGGTCGCGCGAGTCGTCGTTGTCGATCGAGCACCAGAACAGGTCGCGCCGGTCCCGGATGTCCGGTCCGGCCACCGGGGCGGCGCCCGCGATGCCGCGCAGCTCCCCCAGGGCCGCCGCGGAGAAATCCGGGACGAGCCCATGTTCGATCATCACCCGCCGGGCGATCTCCGCCAGCCGGGCCCTGCTTGCGCCGTCCCGCGTGCCTGCGTTCATGCCCGACCACCTTCCGGCGGCGGGCGCGGCGCCGTCAACCCGGAAAGGCGGGGCCGCGGCCCGGCCCCAGGCGCAGTCCGCGGTGGCGCCGCAGGCTCGCCCGCAGGAAACGCCGGGCGGCCGCGACCGCCGCCGGCAGCGGCCGGCCCCGGGCCAATTCGAAGGCGATCGCGGCGGACAGGACGCAGCCGGTGCCATGAGTATTCTTAGTCTTGATACGCGGTCCGGCGAACCAGCGCGTCCGCCCGTCGGCCGTGACCAGGCAGTCGCGCACGAGCGGGCCGCGCCCGTGGCCGCCCTTCACGAGCACCGCGCGGCAGCCGGCCGCGATCATCCGGCGGGCGGCCGCCTCGGCCTCCGCCGCCGAGCGCACCGGCCGGCCGGTCAGGACGGCCGCCTCCGGCCAGTTGGGCGTGACCAGGGCGGCCCGGGGCAGCAGTTCGCGCTGGAGCGCGCGCAAGCCCCGGCCGTGCAGAAAGCGCGTCCCGCTGGTCGACTGCAGGACCGGATCGACCACCAGGGGCCGGTCCGGCCGCCGGGCCAGGGCGCGCGCGACCGCCCGGACGGCGGCCCCGGTCAATAGCCCGGTCTTGATCGCCGCGACCGGCAAGCCGTCCAGGACGGCGTCGATCTGGGCGGTGATCAAGGCGGCCGGCACCGGGCTCCAGGCCCGCACGCCGCGGGCGTTCTGCGCGGTGACGGTCGTCACCACGGTGGCCGCGTATCCACCCAATGCCCCGATCGTCCGCGCGTCGGCCTGCAGCCCGGCCCCCGCTCCGCTGTCGGAGCCGGCGATCGTCAACACGCAGGGCGGC
>CAZWMF010000640.1:0-2472 GCA_964634535.1 uncultured Opitutaceae bacterium
GCTCGTCGCGCGCCCAGAGGCGGCTTATGCGGCTCCGCCACGGCCCTGACGGGTACCGGGTTTTGGCCAGTAGGGAAGCGACCGCAGAAGACCCCGCACGGGAAGTCACCGCGCCCTTGTAATAGAAGAGTGCGCGGGTATAGGGTAGCCCGCTCATGAAGCAGGTTTCTTCCGTATCGGAAATGGTCGCCTTGGCGGCCGAGTTGCATGCCGCCGGGAAGACCATCGGTCTGGTGCCCACGCTGGGGTCGCTGCACGAGGGCAAGCAGTCGCTGATTCGGTCGGCGGCGGGGCGGGCGCAGGTGGTGGTCGTTTCGATCTTTCCCAATCCGCTGCAATTTGGTCCGAACGAGTCGAGCGCGCCGTATGTCCACGACCCGGCGGAGGATTTGCGGGCGTGCGAGGCGTGCGGAGCGACGATCGCGTTCACGCCGTCGGTGGCGGAGTTGCTGCCCCGCGGTTTTTCGACCACGGTCACCGAGGAATCGCTGACCAAGCCCTTGTGCGGTCTGTCGCGCCCCACGCACTACCGGGGCGTGGCGACGATCTCGGTGAAGCTGCTGAACCTGATTCGTCCCCAGCAGATTTTCTTCGGCCAGAAAACGGCCCAGCGCGCCGCGATGGTGCGCAAGGTCGCGCAGGATTTGGGCTATGCGGTGGAGGTGGTCACGCTGCCTACCCTGCGCGAGCCCGACGGACTCGCCTTCGGCACGGCCAACCGATTCTTCACCGACAGCCAGCGCCGCGAGGCCCTGGCGCTCAGCCGGGCCGTGGCCTGCGCCAAGGAAATGGCCGCCGCCGGCACCCGGAGCCCGGACCGGCTGATTGCGGAGGCGACCCATATCCTTGGGCAGCACCGTCGTATCCGGACCATCTATGTCTCGGTCGTGGATGCGGCCACGCTGGAGCCTCCCCGGGAAGTTCACCCCGGCGTCGACATGCTGGCGATGGCGGCCTGGGTCGACGAAGCCCGGCTGATTGACAATGTAATGCTTTAGCCGGAAAAGGTTATGAGATTTAACAAAATCTCATGACCCTTATAAGCCCGGCGGGACTGTCCGAAGGGATTGGGATGGAAATCCCGGCCCAGCCTTTCTCATAGTGTCGCCGATGGCCCAAACACCCGCGCTTTCCCGTCTGCTGGCGCTTTCCCACGAGCTGGGCCGCGAGGAACGCCGGCTGGCGATCCTCGGCGAAGGCAACGCTTCGGCCCGGGTCGGGCCACAATCCTTCATCGTGAAGGCGAGCGGCGCCAATCTGGGCGGGCTGCGCCGGACCGAGGTGACCGAGTGCCGATTCGATCGGCTGCTGCCTTTGTTGGACGAGTCGGCCCTGGGCGACAGCCAGATCGACGCGCGCCTGTTGGCCGCGCGCGTCGATCCGGCGGCCCGCCGGCCGTCGGCCGAGGCCGTGTTCCACGCGTACCTCCTCACCCTGCCCGGCGTGAACTTCGTCGGACACACCCATCCGGTCGCGGTCAACCAGGTGCTCTGTTCGGGCCGGGCGCGGACGTTCGCGCGGCGCCGCCTGTTTCCCGACGAGATCGTGTGCTGCGGCGTGGAAAGCGTTTTCGTGCCCTATGCCGACCCGGGCCGGCGGCTGGGCCAGGCGATCCGTTCGGCCGTGCGGGCCTACGTGCGCCGGCTGGGCCAGGCCCCGCGGGTTATCCTCCTCGAGAACCACGGCCTCATCGCGCTCGGCGCCTCCCCTGAAGCGGTCCTGGCCGCCACGCTGATGGCCGCCAAGGCGGCGGAGATCCTGGTCGGCGCGGCGGCGGCCGGCGGGCCGCGCTTCCTGCCCCCGGCCCAGGTCCGGCGCATCGCCGGCCGCCCGGATGAGCACTACCGGCAAAAGGTGCTCGGTCTTTAAATGAAAACCTACCGCTATGTGAATTACGGCTGGGACGACGCCGTGGCCACGCAGCTCGATCCGGTCGGCCGCCTGGTCTACCGGTCCAACCTGCTCGGCGGCGACCAGCGCATCACGAACACCGGCGGCGGCAACACCTCGGCCAAGCTGACCGAGACCGATCCGCTCACCGGCCAGCCGGTGGACGTGCTCTGGGTCAAGGGCTCGGGCGGCGACCTGCGGACCAGCACCCGCGAGAATTTCTCCTCGTTGTACCAGCCGAAACTCCTCGCCCTGCAGCCGCTGTACGCGGCCCGGCCGGACAAGGGCCTCAAGGCGCCGGCGGAGGACGCCATGGTCGGCATGTATGCGCACACCACCTTCAACCTCAATCCCCGCGCCCCGTCGATCGACACCCCGCTGCACAGCTTCCTGCCCGGCCGGCACGTCGACCACATGCACCCCAACGCGATCATCGCGATCGCGGCCTGCGCCCGCAGCGCGGCGCTCACCCAGGAAATCTTCGGGGGCGAATTGGCCTATGTGCCCTGGATGCGCCCCGGCTTCGAACTGGGCCTGGCCATGCAGGACATCGTCCGGCGCGAGCCGCAGGTGCGCGGCATC
>CAZWMF010000641.1:0-2459 GCA_964634535.1 uncultured Opitutaceae bacterium
CGCCAGTTCCTCGGTCACGACTTCGCCGGACAGATCGAGCCAAACCGTGCCCGGCCCGGTCACCCGCTGGAGGATGAACCCGTCGCCGCCAAAGAAGCCGGCGCCCAGGCGCTGCTGGAAGGCGATTTCGAGGGAGATGGTCTTCTCGGCCAGCAGGAACGTCTCCTTCCGGCAAATCAGCGATTGGCCGGCCTCGAGCTTGCACGGCAGGATATGACCCGGGAAGCGCGGGGCAAAGGCGATGCGACCGGGGCGCGGGCCCGCCGCGGTGTAGGTCGTGATGAAAAAGCTGCCGCCCGTCAGCGAACGGGTCAGGCCGGCCAATAGGCCGCCGCCCGTGTTGGTGTCCATCTGGATGTCGTCCGACATCCACGCCATGGCGTGGCTCTGGCAATAAACCTGTTCGCCGGGGAAAAGTTCGATCTGCACCGTCTGCAGGAGGGTGCCGGTTATGGTCGCGTTCATGGTGGCGGCACGTTAGGCGAGCTCCGCCGCCGTCGTCAATCGGACCCGCGCTTTGATTTGCCCTTCGGGCGAACGGGTGGAGATTAGGACTCTTCCATGGATGATCCTTCCTATTCCGACGAGCATCAGCCGGTGACCTGGATGGGCGGCCACCCGATTTATGCCGCACACTTTGTCGCACTGGTCTTTGCCGGTTCGATGGTGATCAACGCCGTGCTCAAGTTCTTCACATTGGACGGCGTCTTCGATGGTCTGACCTTCCTGAGCCCGGCCGTGCTCCATGGTGAAGTCTGGCGCGTGTTCACCTACGGGTTCGTGAACTCAGCGAGCCTCTGGTTCGTGGTCGAACTGCTGATGCTCGTCTGGTTCGGCCGCGAGGTGGAGCGCTTTTTTGGGCGACGAAAGTTCTTCACGCTCTACGTCGGCCTGTATTTGGTTCCGCCCCTCGTATACACCCTGTTTGGCCTGGCGCGGCCGACCGTCCTGGCGGGTGAATCGGCCGGTTTTGGGCTCTTCATCGCCTTTGCCACCCTGTACCCGAACGCGGTGATGCTGTTCAACCTGCTCGCCAAGTGGGTCGCCTGGGTGCTCGTCGGCCTGTACGCCTTGGAGATGCTGAGCGTGCACGACGGATTTGGCTTGGCGTCCCTGGCCGCGACGGTCGGCGCGGCGTACGGCTACGTGCGCTTCCAACAGGGGCGCCTGACGCTGCCCACGGTCGCGTTCCCGCGGCGAGCGCCTCCTCCGCCTCCTCCGATCAATGCCACGGCCGAGGTCGACGCCCTGCTCGACAAGATCGCCCGATCCGGACTCGCGAGCCTTTCCGCCAAGGAACGGGCCAAGCTCGACGCCGCGCGCCAGGACTTGCAGAAACGGAAGCGGTCCTGAGTAAAGGCGGAGTCCACCAAGCATTGCCGGCGGATTGAATCAGCGGAAGACGGTCGGCGCGTCGGCCGGGTACGCCCCGAGCATCGAACGCGCGCGAACTCCGAGGCTCGCGGTGCGCGCGGGAGTGTTCAGCGCGCCACGCGGGCGAACCGGCGGCTCGGCACGAGGCCGAGAGCGGTCAGGGCGAGGACGAACAAAATCGCGGCATTGGCGCCGTCCGGCACGGCCCCGCTCGAACTGAAGTTGGCCGTGAACGCCAGGTCGCCAAAATCGCCGCCGTCATCCCAGATGCCCGCCTGGCCCACGTTCGAAAAGGCGAATCCGCCTCCGCCGTCGTTGGCCACGTGGCCGAACTCCGCGTCGCCCCAAGAACCGGTGTCGCCATTGCTCGGCCCGGCGACGTCGGTGAGGTCGATCACGTAGGCGTTGCCCGCGGTCAGGGCGAGACCGCCGGGGATCGTGACCGTGACCGCGTCAAACAGTCCATCCGAGGTGAAGGTGAACACCGGACTCGTATAGAGCGCCGAGCCCACGGTGCCTTGGTTGGGATTGCCGCCCAGGAGACTGCCCGTCCAGTTGAACACCTCGCCTTGGGCGGCGTATTGGTCGCCCGCCACGGGATTGAAGTTTCCGTCGATGCTCTGAATGTAGAATGTGAAGTTGTTCAGGACGGTGCTGCCGGTCGGCGCGATGAACGTTTCGCCGTAGGTCGGCGTGGGGCCGTTGGGGTCGAACGTTGGGTTATAACCCCACGATTGAATGGAACTCGAACCGTCCCAACTCGGGGTCGTATCGAAGGTGACATTGGCTCGAGCCGAACCGGCGGCCACGAAACCAAGCAGGGCAATTGCGGTTGCACCAGGAAAGATGCGGGAAACGAAGGAGCTCATGGAGTCGGGAAGTTAAGTTGGGCCAGGGCTGGAATTACCGTGCAGATGTTGAGCCAAAAAACTCACGGGCGCATTCGAACGGCATAACCTGCTATTATAGACCGATATGCTATCTTTAATGATTTGGCCAGCATTTGTTGCGGTAAAGCGAAATGTTAAGATTTCCGACACCGGGTGTTTCACAGACGCGCCTGCGTCCGAAATTCCGATCGCCAT
>CAZWMF010000642.1:0-2453 GCA_964634535.1 uncultured Opitutaceae bacterium
CTCGCGATCAATAACTAGAAAAACAATCCCCGCCAGCGCCGCGGTGTCGCCGAAGCGCGTCAGAGCAGGATCCCAGGGATTTCGGCGGTCTCGACCGGCAAAATCTCGCCCGCCCGGCGGACCACCGGGGTGCTTTTCAATGGGTACGTGAAGCGCTTGCCCTCGTAGTTGCGGAAAACCACCTCGTCGTCGGTGATCTGCTCCAGGTAATCCGGATTGATCGGCACCTTGCCGCCGCCGCCGGGGGCGTCGATGACAAACTGGGGCACCGCATAGCCGGTCGTATGCCCGCGCAGCGCCTGGATGATCTCGATGCCCTTGCGGACATCGACCCGGAAATGGCCGCCGCCGGTGATCAGGTCCATTTGGTAGAGATAATAGGGACGCACGCGCATCCGCAGGAGCCGGTGCACGAGCGCCTTCATCACCTCGGCGTCGTCGTTCACGCCCTAGAGCAGCACGCTTTGGTTGCCCAGCGGCACTCCGGCGAAGGAGAGGCGCTCGCACGCGGCGCGCAATTCCGCGGCGCATTCGCGCGGATGGTTGACGTGGATGCTCATCCAGACCGGGCCGTAGCGCTTGAAAATCTCGGCCAGCGCCGGCGTGATGCGCTGGGGCAGGAACACGGGGATGCGGGAGCCGATGCGGATGAACTCCACATGCGGAATCTCCCGCAGCCGGCTCAGCAGATGCTCGAGCTTGCGGTCGGACAGCAGCAGCGGATCGCCGCCGGAAAGCAGCACGTCCCGGATCTCCGGATGGGACTCGATGTACCGCAGGCCCTGCTCGTATTCGGGGTGGAAGTTGTAGTCCTGGGCGTTGGACACGAGCCGGCTGCGGGTGCAATAGCGGCAGTAGGCGGCGCAGCGGTCGGTGACCAGAAAGAGCACCCGGTCCGGGTAGCGGTGCACCAGCCCGGGCACCGGCGAGTGCGCGTCCTCCCCCAGGGAATCCAGCTGCTCCTCCACGCTGACCACTCCCTCGGCCGCCCGCGGGATCACCTGCCGGCAGAGCGGGCAGTCCGGATCGTTCCGATCGATCAGATTGAAGAAATACGGGGTGATCGCCAGGGCCAGCTTGTCGTTGGCCAGCCCGCAGCCGATCTTCTCGTCCGGCGTCAGCGTCAGGTACTGCTCCAGCTGCTCCGCGGTGGTCAGCCGGTTTTTCAGCTGCCAAGTCCAATCCTGCCAGAGACTTTCGGGAACATGCTGCCAAAGCCCCTGGCCTTGGAACCATGCGGAACGCTCTTCGGTGTAGGGCATTGAGGTGGGCGATAATTAGGTGAGGGTTACCCCCGTGTCAAACGGCGGGATCGGATTGGCCGCGCTGCGGCGCCTGGTCCCGGTGGCCCGTGCGAATACCCTTGGCAGCGGCCCGGCGGTGCTTTTTCGTCGGCCTTCAATGCCGCCGCTCAAGCCCGCAATCCTTGCCCTGGAAGACGGGAGCGTCTTCGAGGGCCTCGCCTTCGGCGCGGAAGCGACCATCGCCGGGGAGTGCGTCTTCAACACCTCGATGACCGGCTATCAGGAAATCCTGACCGACCCGTCCTACTTCGGGCAGATCGTCGCCATGACCGCCGTGCAGATCGGCAATTACGGGGTGAACGCGGCCGACGCCGAATCCGACGCGCCGAAGGCCAGCGGTTTCGTCGTGCGGGAACTCTCGCCGGTGGTCAGCAACTGGCGCTCCGAGCAATCGCTGGGCGACTACCTGCGCCGGCACGGCATCCCCGGGATCAGCGAGGTCGACACCCGCGCCCTGACCAAGAAGCTGCGGGTCGAAGGCGCGATGAAATCGTGCCTCAGCACCCTGCCGCTCGGGCCGGCGGAAGCGGTGCGCCGGGCGCGCGCCTGGCGCGACATGGCGGGCGCCGACTATGTGCAGGACGTCACCTGCCGCCGTCCCCACCTGTGGAGCGCCACCGATCCGGCGAACCACAACGAGGCGTACGTGCCGGTCGGGACCACCTTCGGCGCGACCGAGGCGCCCACGCCGCGCTACCGGGTCGCGGCGTTCGACTACGGGGCCAAGGCGTCCATTTTTCGCAAGCTGGTGCGCCACGGCCTGGACGTGCTCGTTTTTCCAGCCGGCACGAGCGCGGCGGAAGTGCGGGAGCACCGGCCCGACGGGGTCTTCCTGTCCAACGGCCCGGGCGACCCGGCGGCGCTGCCCAACCTTCACCGGACGGTCGCCGAACTGATCCCGGAGTTTCCCATCTTCGGCATCTGCCTCGGCCACCAGATCATCACGCACGCCCTGGGCGGGGCGACTTTCAAGCTCAAGTTCGGGCACCGCGGCGGCAACCAGCCGGTGAAGAACCTGGAGACCGGCAAGGTCTCCATCACGGCGCAAAACCACGGTTTCGCGACGGACCCGGCCGCTCTGCCCTAACGGCACAGGTGGAGCCCTTACCAACACGGGATGCAGCGGCGGAGGCGTCCCGTATCCGTCAG
>CAZWMF010000643.1:0-2446 GCA_964634535.1 uncultured Opitutaceae bacterium
GAAGAACCATGATCTCGCGCAGTTGCGTTCGATGCAGGACTGGTTCCTGCGCTACCAGCTGGCGAGTGTCGACGGGGTGGCCGAAGTCGCCTCGGTGGGCGGGTACGTGAAGCAGTACCAGATCACGGTCGATCCGCACCGGCTGCACGCCTACAATCTTTCGATCAGCGAGATCGCCATGGCCGTGCAGCGCAGCAATGGCGAGGTTGGCGGCCGTTCGATCGAAATGGGCGAAAAGGAGTTCATTCTGCGCGTGCGCGGCTACGTGGCGGGGGTCGAGGACCTGCGCAAGATCGCGGTCGGCCGCGGGCCGGGGGGCACGCCGATCCGGCTGGGCGACGTGGCCAATGTCCAAATCGGCCCCGACATGCGCCGGGGCATGGCCGAGCTGAACGGCGACGGCGAAACCGTGGGCGGCATCGTGGTGGTCCGCTACGGGGTCGACGCCCGCCTGGTCATCCAGGCCGTGAAGGCGCGGCTTGACCAGGCGATCAAGAGCCTGCCCCCGGGCGTCGCGGCGACGGTCGTCTACGACCGGACCGAACTCATCGATCGGGCGGTCGATACGCTCAAATCGAAACTGATCGAGGAGAGCATCGTGGTCGCGGCGGTCTGCCTCCTGTTTCTGCTGCATTTCCGGAGCGCCCTGGTGGCGATCGTGATCCTGCCGGTGGCCGTGCTGGCGGCCTTCATCGTCATGGACCAGCAGGGCCTGAGTTCGAACATCATGTCGCTCGGCGGCATCGCGATCGCCATCGGCGCGATGGTCGACGCGGTGATCATCATGATCGAGAACGCGCACAAGCACCTGGAGCGCGACGGCGGCACCAAGCCGCGCTGGGAGATCATCCGCGATGCTTCGATCGAGGTGGGCCCGACCCTCTTCTATTCGCTGCTGGTCATCACCGTATCCTTCCTGCCCGTGTTCACGCTGCAGTCGCAGGAGGGCCGGATGTTCAAGCCGCTGGCGTTTACGAAGACCTATTCGATGGCCGCGGCCGCCCTGCTCTCGGTGACGCTCGCGCCCGTGCTCATGGGCTTTCTCATCCGCGGCAAGATCCTGGCCGAGGAGCGCAATCCCGTGAACCGGCTCCTCACGTGGCTCTACCATCCCTTGCTCGACCAGGTCATCCGGTTTCGCTGGGCGGTCATCGGGGGGGCCGGGCTGATCATCGGCTGGGTCTTTTTCCCGTGGAACGCGCTGGTGGTCGATCACCTGCCGGTGGGGGGATTGCGCAACACCGCGGCCATCATCGGGCGGAGTTTCCCCTACCAGAATCTGGGTTCGGAGTTCATGCCGCCGCTCAACGAGGGCGACCTGCTCTACATGCCGACCACGTTTCCGGGGATTTCGCCGACCAAGGCCCGCGAGGTCCTGCAACAGACCGACAAGCTGATCCACGCCTTCGCCGAGGTGAACACGGTTTTTGGGAAGATGGGTCGGGCGGAAACGGCCACCGATCCGGCGCCGATGGACATGATCGAGACCACGATCACGCTGAAGCCCGAGGCGCAATGGCCGGTGGTGGCGATCACCGATGCGCGCACGCAGCAGGTCGTCCACCGGCGGCGCACCCTGGACGAATTGGTCGCGGCCCTGAATGCCGCCGTGCAGCTGCCCGGGCTCACCAACGCCTGGACGATGCCGATCAAGACGCGCATCGACATGCTGGCGACCGGCATCAAGACCCCGGTCGGCATCAAGGTGGCCGGGCCGAACCTGGCGGAATTGGACCAGATCGCCCGCCGGATCGAGGCCATCATGCATGGCGTGCCCGGGACGAGCAGCGTGTTCGCCGAGCGGGTCATGGGGGGCAATTACGTCGAGTTCGACATCGATCGCGACGCGATTGCCCGCTACGGACTGACCGTCGCCGACGTGCAGGAGGTGCTGGAGGTGGCGCTCGGCGGCATGCCGCTCACGACCACCGTCGAGGGCTTGGAGCGCTACGGCGTCATTCTGCGTTATGATCGGGATTATCGGGAGAACCTGGAGGCGCTGCGCGACATCGCGATTCCCGTGCGCTTGGGCGGAGGAGGCGGCATGGGCAGCGCGGCGGCCATGGCCCAGATCCCGCTGAGCGAGTTGGCCAAAGTGCGGGTGGTCGCGGCCCCGATGGGCGTCAAGAGCGAGGGGGCGGTGCCCAATGCCTGGATATACGTCGACGTGCAGGGCACGGACATCGGCACCTATGTGCGCAACGCGCAGGCCGCCGTGGCGGGGGCCCGGGAGCGCGGCGAACTGGTCGTGCCCGCCGGCTACAGCATCTTCTGGAGCGGGCAATTCGAGTACATGCAGCGGGCGCAGCAACGGCTGCGGATCGTGATTCCGCTTACCCTCCTGATCATCGTCCTCATCATCTTCCTGAACACCCGGTCGTGGATCAAGACGGCCATCGTGCTCCTCGCCGTGCCGTTCTCCCTCGTCGGCGCATTTTGGATGATC
>CAZWMF010000644.1:0-567 GCA_964634535.1 uncultured Opitutaceae bacterium
ACGCAATCGTGACCTGGTGATGGATGGATTATTCACTGGGATCATTCACCGCTATCGTTCGCCGCCAAGTCGCGCCCAAGCCCGGCCCGTTCAACGGTACTCCAAAAACACCGGTACGCACCCTCCGCGAGGAGGATGCGCACCTGGTGGCAATATCAGCCGCTACAGATCGCGGCCGTCTGGTTTGTGCGGTCTTAGTTGACCACTTCGCCCGAGTTCGGGTTCAGATACAGCCGCGACGGATCCGACTGCGTGAAGTCGAACAAGTCGTTGATGCTGCCTGCCGTGGCGTCGAACGAACCGCCGCCCAGCCGCTGGCTACCCAACCAATTGTCTTCGATGAATTTCACGATAGACGCTTGGGAGATCTGCACGTGGCTGACGTAGTTGTTCTTGGCGTAAGGCGAGATGACGATGAACGGAGTACGCAGACCGGGACCGCAGCGACCCTGGACCGGCTTGCCGCTCAGGCCGTTCTGCGGCGTTCCTGTTCCGCAAACGCCGTTTCCGTTGAGCTGGTCTTCGGACGTGAAGGACGAGCTCGTCGGGGTTGCGTAGACGTGATCG
>CAZWMF010000644.1:577-2444 GCA_964634535.1 uncultured Opitutaceae bacterium
CGTCGGAGTCGTCATAGTCGATGATGACGGCAGTGTTGGCCCAATCCTTTTGCTGCTGAAGGAAGTTGACCACCTTGACGACGAAAGCCTGTTCGTCGAGGGGATCGGAGTAACCCGGATGGCCATCCTGATAGGCAGGCGCCTTCAGGTAGGAGACGGCCGGGAAATTGCCCTTCTTCACGGCGGCATAGAAGTCATTGATGTCATATTGGTGGTTGGCAGGATCCGCCTTCCCGTTCGCCGCCTGCGTGTAGCCGATCGCCATGTCGGAGCTCGGGCGTGCATGCGTGTAGTTGGCGGTCGACTGGTAATACTGAAACCACATGTGATGCGCGACATAGTCCGGCTTGTTCACCTGAGTGACAGTCGAGACCGTGCTGCGCGCGCAACCGGTCGTGTTGTTCGCATTGTGCAGAGACAGGTTGAAGCCGCCCATGAAGCCGCCCCATGTCACGCCGCCCTGATTGAGAAGATTGCCGATATTCGGGCCGGTCATCGTGACGGTGTTGGTCGAGCTGGAGCAGACGTCGCCGCTCGGGTCGACGTCGCCCGTGTCGGTGAAGCCGTTCTGGCCGTCGGCAACATAGTAGCTACCGCTGCCTTTGACGGGCGCCAGACCGTTGAGCTGGCCGGAGATGACTTCCAGCGCGCCTGGTGTCGACGGGCCGTAACCGTCCGTGTAGGCGTTGTCGCTCATGGCGAAGCGCTGCGCGTAATTCCAGAACGCCGTCACGGTGTTGCCGTCGTAATAGCCCATGACCTGACCGGTGGTGCCGAACGCGCCGACGCCGCCCGCCGTGCCGTTACCTGTATATTTCGGGAACAGATCCATGGCGCCATTGTCGTTCGCCTGCTGCTCGGCCGTATAGCCGTGGTTCTGGTCGTTGCTGGCCGCCTGGGTGCGGTCGAGACGGAACGGGTTGGTCGCACCTGCGCCGTTGGCCGTATTCGTGTCGTTCGGGTTGTTGGTCAACAGATTGGCGCTCACCAGATTGTTGACGCTGGGGGTGTTGTTCGCGGCGAAGAATTTCGGCTCGCCCTTCGGGTTCGACGCCGTGGGATAGGTGGCGAAGTAATGATCGAACGAGACGTTCTCCTGGAAGATGACGACAAGATGCTTGATGGGGGTCGCCGTCGGCGCATTCGGATTGCTCGGTTTGAGCTGCGTGTGCTCGACGCCGTTTGCGAACGCGAAGGAACCCGCGTTCAGTGTCAACGCCGTGGCGCTCAGCAGCGCCACGAGCTTTTTGGAAAGTTTCATTGTGCCCAACTCCTTGGGGTTTTCGGGGAATAAGATTGCCGCGCCCCCCCTTCAGTGAACTCGGGTGCGATACGATCTCGAGGGCGGTTGTAATCGCGGTCGTTAACTTATCCGCGACGTTAAGATTTCGGTTTCGCCGCAGTTAAATGGCAGTTTCGTCACAGCGGCAGACGGCGTGCGGTTTCGAAAAAAGTTCCCGCCGAATGCGCGAAACGCCCCTCCGGCACGTGGAGGGGCGTTTCTCATGCACACGCGGCTCCAACATGTCCGGGTTGCGCGCCGGCGATGACGGCAGCGTCACCGACGTTGCGCTCAAATACGGCATCTCGCATCCGGCCCGCTTCGGCGCGCAAGATCACGCCGCAATATTCCTCCGGGATCCAGTCGCGATAGTCGTAACGGCCCAGCACGATATAGGAGATGCTGTCGAACACGATGACGGCGATCAGCCACGCCGTGGGCAGCCGAGGATTGCTCGCCAGCACGCGTGCGCCGAACAGCGCATTATAGACGATCGCGGCGATGTCGATTGCAGGAAAAAGCAGCGGCCGGCTCTAGCGAATCCCGCTTCGCACGCACGCGGCACCAAGACAAACAATCCGGCGT
>CAZWMF010000645.1:0-2438 GCA_964634535.1 uncultured Opitutaceae bacterium
TGGCTGCCGCTCGTGCCCGCGCCGCCGGTAAAGAAGCCGATCGTGACCACATTCTCGGGTCCAGCATTGGTGTTGACCGATAGGTTGATCAGCCGGCCGATGTCGGTGGTGTTCGACAGGGTCAACGCGGCGGGGGCGCTTGGGACCGAGCCGGTCGAATTGGTGGCGACGACGGTGTACGTGCCGACCGCGGTCGAGTCGGAATTGAACACGACCAGGCGGGCCGTGGTGGCGCCGCTGATCGGGCTGCCGTTGAGCATCCATTGGTAGCTCGTCGCCCCGGTGGCGGCGGCGTTGAATACGACCGTCGCGCCGGTCGGCACGTTCTGGGCTGCGGGCTGGAGCGTGAAGACCGGCGCGGCGATGGTCGCGGGCGTGAAGGTCATCGTCTTCACCCCGAAATTTCCGGCTTTCGCCTTGAGCAGCACACCGTGCGTACCGGCCGGAAGAAATCCGGTCACGACGGACGGAGTGTTCTGATTGGTGCTGTCGGACCCGGTATTGGGGATGGCGAGGGTGCCGACGAGCGCTCCATCGACGTAGATGTCGGCGGCGTTGCCCGTACCGACGGAACCGGCGGACAGTTGGATCGAAAAGGCCCCGCTGGCCGAGTTGCTCACCACGTATCCGGTCCAGGTCCAGTTGCCGGTGGCGGATAGATTTTGGGGATTGGACCCGGCCCAGCTTTCCGGGGAGGTGTACACGGCGGCGGCGATCGTCCCGGGGATGGGCGTGCCGTACACGCCGACGGCCGGGGTCGAACTATTGATCGCGTCGATGGCGAGGAGCTTCGGCGTATTCAGCACCGCCGGATCATGGGTGAACGACCATTGGTAGTCGCCGGTCGAGTTGAAATAGCACAGCAGACCGCCGCCGTTGGCATTCCAGGTGGTTTGATGATCGACGACGCAGGTGGTCATCGCGGGGGCCGCCCAGGCCTGGGCCTTGACCGCTTCGCTGTTGCCGGTGTTGTCCATGCTGGGACCCGCCTCGTAGGCCACCCGCTGCCCATAGACGGGCAAAGCGTAGCCGGCATCGCTTTGGCAGATCGGGGCCCAGGCCGAGACGTCGAAGGTCTCGCTCGTCCAGATCGTGGTGAGCGAAAGCGTGGCGCTGGAGTCGTCGGGATTGTAGTAGGCCGATCCGCCTCCGCCGTATATATAGTAGCTGGGCGGATGCGGATTCGGCACGCGGCTGGAGCAATTGTAGTAGTCCTCGAGCAAGTGGGTTTGCTGGAGCAGCCAGAAGGCGGCATAGCCCTCCTGGGACTCCAGGACCGGGCGCACCCGCGACATCATCGCGGCATTGCCGAAAACCGACCGAAAGATGGTGCTGATTTCCACCGTGCGCTTGGCCGAGCGCCGGGCGGCCCAGTTCCAATCGTTGGTGTCCCCGTCAAAATTCAAGGGGGAACCGCCCGCGGTCACTTCGCTGATCGCGGCGGCGTGGTTGGTGGCGCTTTGGCTGAACCCTCCGCCGGTGTTCCAGACCTCGTTGCTGAATTCGACATAGATTTTCAGATTGGAATTCAGCGGAGGGTACACCGGGTTGCTTTGCGCGCCCGTGTACGGATTGGCGCCGTCGCTGCCGAACGCGATCAGATTGGCGACGTTCGTGACGTAGGCGTCGGTGGCCCCGACGGGAATGCAGATCCACATGTCCTTGCCGGTTTCATTGCACAACAGGACCGCGTATTCCCAGGGCGATCCCCGCCCTTCCCATCCGTAGGCCGGGTCGGCCACGGCGAAGGAAGCATAGGTCGGCGGCACGCGGTCGCTCCAGTTGACCTGGACGTTGGCGTTCGTGGCCAGGTAGTCCATGAACCGGATCGCCGCGAACTGGCCGATGAAGGTCTCGATCAGGCTGGTGAAATGGGCCGAGGGCGGGTAGGGGGTGCTCCCGCCGTACGTGGTCGGGCGCATCAAGCTCACGTTGGTCACGCCCGTGTTGAGGGGCCCGGATGGGGTGCGCCGGGTGTTGGTGAACGTCATCCGCAAGTCGGAGTTCGTCATGGTTACGGTCGCCGTCGTTTGGTTGGTCGACGGATTGTAAACCAGGTTGGAGAGGGTGCCGCCGGTGCCGGTCACGTTGGCCTGTCCCGTGAACGCAAGCGCGTAGGCGCCGCTCATATTGAGCGTTTGGCCAGCCCAGACGTAGATGCTCGCATCCTGGGTGGGCCAGCCGTTCGCGTCGATCGGGACGGCCGCTCCCGCCGCGGTCGTCCATGCTCGGGACTGCTTGAACGCGTCGGCGAACAGCAAATCCGGCTCCCAATCTCCGGCGTAGTTTATATTGATGCCAACGGGCGGACCCGCATGGGCGGCGTCGAACGGTCCGAGGCTGAGTGCCCCGAGCACGATTGCCGCCGCCGGGATGATCCTGAGGAGGCCACGGACCCACGGTCCGTCGAAGCCAACGCGCCACCGGAGCGGCGGAAC
>CAZWMF010000646.1:0-2437 GCA_964634535.1 uncultured Opitutaceae bacterium
TCGTTGTTCTTGTCGATCACATAGGACAGCCAGAGGTCGTACACGCCGGTGGAATGGCCGCTCGGCACCATGACCCCGGCCGTGTCCTGGCCCGGCTTGGTCGTCGTCTCGTAGCCCAGGCCGGCCCAGATCGTCAGGTTATTGATCGACGTATTCTGGTAGTAGGCCTCGAATCCGGCGCTATGCTTGAATTCACCGTCGCCCTCGGTGGCGTTGTAACCGGGCTTCTGGTACAGCGAATCGATCACGGCCAAGCCCATGACATCGGTCTTGTCGGGCTGGTAATCCAGCTTCACGCCCTCGTGGTAGCCCGGAATGGGCGCGAGGAACTGCTGGTTCGCGAGCGAGATCATGTTGTCCAAGTCGAAGTAGAAGGACTCGTAACCCAGATAGCTCAGGAACTTGCCCGCCGTGATCGTAACGGTGCTGTCGGGCTGCCAGGCGACATTGGCGTCCAGCAGGGTCAGCTCGCTGCCCCCGGGGCTCACCCCGCCTTCGGAGGAGGGCCGGTAGAAAACGCTGAACGTTCCGGTCACCGGCGTTTTCGGCGGCGTGATCACCGCGCTCAGGAGAGCCGCGTCGAGGTTGGAGGAATCGTACGAAGGCGCGCCCTGCGGAGAGGTGTCCTGGTACGAGGCGGTGGCCCATCCGGTGATGGACACCGTGTCGTTGAGCTTCACCTGCCCGAAGGCCGAAGACAGAGCCGCCAGGGCCGCAAGGCCGCCGAGACAGAAACGGAGTTTCATAGTAATAATGTTTGGGTTGCTTGTTGAGTTACGGTGCGGCGCAAATGACGCGCCTCCGCTGCTTCGCGTCCTAGCAGCATCTTTGCCAACCGGCGTATGATTTTGGGGATTTCGCACTTTTTGTGTCATAACTCCCGTGGATCTTAAGCCCTTCGCTGGGCCGGTCCTAATAAACAGGAACCGGAAATGCGGAAATAAAACGCAAACGCATCGCCGACCTCAGGGGAGGTCGGAATCCCGGAAAACAGATCCCCCTAGATTCTATAAATGAGCCACTTAGAACAATCGCTCCGGATAAACGCCCGCCCGAACCAGGCTCGCGATCGCCGCCGCCACCCGAGGCTTGTCCTCGCGGTAAGTGACCCCGAACCACTCGGCCTCGGTCGGCAGCACTTCGACCCGGGCCTCGCCCTCGGCAATGAGTGCCGACACGGCCGCCGGCAGGTAAAACTCGGCCTGGGACTCGGACCCGCGCGCACCGAGAAAGGCCTCGAAATGCCGGCCCAGCGCCGGAAACAAGGCCGGGGTGAAGCCCCAGCAATTCATCGAGACGACCTCGTCGCCCCGGTAGGGACGCCCCGCGCCTACATCGTCTGGACGAATGTCCGACCGCTCCTCGATTGCCGCCAGTTCCCTCCCGACCACCCGACCGATTCCGCGCGAAACGCTGCCGTGTTCCGACAAGGTCCGCGCCAGTCGAAAACCGGCCATGGCAAACTCGGGCGGCCGCCGGTCGGCCGCGCCGGGTCGATTCAAAAAGCCGGCCAAGGCTCGAAACGAATCGGCGCCATAGAAATCGTCCGCATTGATGACCGCGAACGGCTCGCGGATCGCCTCACGGGCGCACCAGACGGCGTGCCCGGTGCCCCAGGGCTTGGTCCGTTCCGGCCCGGACAGCGAGACCGGCGGACGATCGTCCAGCGATTGGAACACCGTGTCCACCGGAACCCGGCCGCGGTACTTGGCGGCGACATTCGTCTGGAAGAGCTCGGCAAAGTCCCGGCGGATCACGAACACCACCCGGCCGAAGCCCGCGCGCAGCGCGTCGAATACGGCGTAGTCGAGCAGCGTCTCCCCTCCGGGTCCGACCGGATCCACTTGTTTGAGCCCGCCATAGCGCGATCCCAGGCCGGCGGCGAGAACGAGGAGTTCCATAGCCGCGAGCTTGCCGGTCGATCGGCGGCTTGCCAAGTCCCGGCGCGGCGCTCATCACCAAAGCGATGTCCCAGATTCCGACTCAATTCGAAGGCGTCACGGCGATCGCCAAGGCCAATATCTATTTCGACGGCAATGTCGTGAGCCACACGCTCGTCCTGCCCGGCGGCGCGAAAAAGACCTTGGGCCTGATCCGGCCCGGATCCTACCACTTCGGCACCGGCGCGGCCGAGCGCATGGAGATCGTGGCCGGCGGGGCCCGGGTCACGTTGGACGGCCAGCCGGCCGTCGCCGATTTTGCCGCGGGCAGCTTTTTCGACGTGCCGGCCAACAGCGGCTTCACGATCGAGGTGCGTTCGGGCCTCTGCGAGTATATCTGCTCGTTCCTGCCCTAACCGCGCTCCCCCCCCGTCGGTCGACGGCCGACCGGGCTAACGCCGCCAGTTGAATCGGGTGGCGCCCAAGCTCGAGTCGTCCTCGCCCCGGTTGAACACCCGAATGGCCAGAGCGGCGAGGATCGCGATGGATGCCACCAG
>CAZWMF010000647.1:0-369 GCA_964634535.1 uncultured Opitutaceae bacterium
CGCGACCGCGGGTCCGTCGAAACGGTCGGACTCGGGCAGTTTCTCGGCCCGGCTCACGGCCCCGAGATAGACCTCGTCGGCGCGGCCGAGCGCGACGCGGAAATCGGCTTCGAGCGCCTTGGTGCGGGCGGTATTGCTGCGGGGCTCGAAGACCGCCGTCAGGCGGGCACCCGGAAATCGGCCGCGGAAGGATTGGAGCGTCTCGGCGAGCGCCGTGGGGTGATGCCCGAAATCCTCGACCACCGTCAGGCCCGGCACCGCCGCCCGGACCTCGTGGCGCCGCCTGACCCCCCGAAGGCGAGGGAGCGCCTCGAGGCTCAGGACCCGCGGCTCGGCCGGATCGATTTCCTTGGCAACGGCAATCTTCAT
>CAZWMF010000647.1:379-2425 GCA_964634535.1 uncultured Opitutaceae bacterium
AGGCCGGCGGCCGCCGCCGCCATCGCCGCATTGCGCGCATTGTACAAACCCGGCAGCCCCCAACGCACCCGCGCCCAGGGTTCCCCCCGCCAGAGCAGGTGAAATTCCGCGCCCGCCGGCGATTCAGAAAAATCCGCGATGCGGATGTCGCTGGCCGGCCCGAGCCCCACGCGGACGACCCTCGTCCACGGCAGCGGCCCCAGGGCCGCGACATTGGCATCGTCGCCATTCAGGATCACGGCTCCATTGCGGGGCACGATCCGCGTCAGGTGGCTGAAGGTCCGCTGCACGTCCGTCAAGTCCCGAAAAATGTCCGCATGGTCGAACTCGAGGTTGTTGATGACCGCCAGATGCGGGGCGTAGTGGATGAACTTGCTGCGCTTGTCAAAGAAGGCGCTGTCGTATTCGTCCCCCTCGATCACAAACGGATCGGACTGCTTCCCGATTCGGCTGCCCACGGGCGGATCCTGGGGCACCCCGCCGATCAGAAAGCCCGGATCGCGGCCGTTTTGCTGGAGCAGGTAGGCCGTCAGCGCGGTGGTCGTCGTCTTGCCATGGGTTCCGCACACCACCAGGTTGCGCCGCTGGCCCAGGATCAGGTCATGCAGCGTCGCGGGCAGGGACTTGAATGGGATCGCCCGGGTTTCCAGCAGCCATTCGACTTCCGGGTTGCCGCGCGACATCGCATTGCCCACGATCACCAGATCGGGCGCGAGCCGCGCGAGCCGAACCGGATCGTAACCCTCGTGCAAGGCGATCCCCGCCTCGGCGAGCACCGTGCTCATCGGCGGATAGACGCCAGAATCGGCCCCGAGGACCTCGTGGCCCGCGGAGCGCAGCAGCAAGGCCGCGTTGCCCATCGCCGTTCCACCGATGCCCATGAAGTAAAGCTTCATTCGCAAGATGTTAATTTATGGTCGTTTGAGTCTTACGATCGATCCGCTCCGACGATCGGATCGAGGGAGGGGTGCTGCCGATGCCAAGGATGATGGCTTAAGGGAGGGACCGATATATCCCCCTTACCCGGGGAAGGCGCAATTCGCATGTTTTCGCTGAACGCCACTTACAACACGGGCCCGAACATCGCGATGGTGTTGTTCCACAGCCGTCGGATGACGGGCCAGTGCGCCACCATCTCGGCGGTTACCCGATGGGATTGGGCCAAGTAGGCATCCTGGCGGCCGCGCATTTCGGCCGTCAGAACCGGATCGTAGAACAGGATATTGTTCTCGTAATTCAATTCGAAACTGCGGCGGTCCAGGTTGGCCGAGCCGATCAATGTCACTTCACCGTCCAAGGTTAACGATTTGGTGTGGAGCAGTCCGCCGCGGTACTCAAAGATTCGGACTCCCGCTGCAAGCAACTCGCCATAATAGCTGCGACTTGCCGCCGCCACGATCCACGAGTCGTTCTTTTCCGGGACGATGAGGGTGGTCGCAACGCCACGGTAGGCACTGGCGCACAGGGCATTCTGCAGCGCCTCGTCGGGCACGTAGTAGGGAGTGGTGACGAACAGCTCTCGTCGGGCGGCATACATCAGCGTCTCGAATATTTCGGGCATGGCGGAATACCGGGCCGTCGGCCCGGTGCCGATCACTTGCGCCGTCAAGCCGGGCTGGCCGGGCGGGAGCGGCTGCCGCAAGAGCCCGGTGAGGTCTTCCTTAACTTGGTCCATCCAGTCGCTGGCAAACAGGTGCTGGTTCTGTCGGGCGACCGGACCTTCGAAGCGCATCATGGCGTCGACCCACGGGGCATACTTTGCCTTGATGCGAAACTCCGGGTCCGCGCAGTTCTGGCTGCCGCAGTAGGTGATTTGATTGTCGATCACCAGGATCTTGCGATGGTTGCGCAGGTCGATGCGCCCGCGTAACGGGCGCAGCAGCGGGTTGCCGATCGGCAGCGCGGCGGCGACCTGCACCCCCGCCGCTCGCAGCGCCTTCCAATGGACCGAGTCGATCAGGATGCGGGAGCCCAGCCCATCTGCCATTGCCCGGCAGGCGACCTTGCGGGCAGCGGCCCGCTTCAGCGCCTCGACCACTTTGAGTC
>CAZWMF010000648.1:0-2416 GCA_964634535.1 uncultured Opitutaceae bacterium
TATTCGCCCAGGTTGGCTTCCCGGACCAGTCCGCGGCCTTCCATCGACCAATGCTCCTGGACGTTGGCCAGCGGATAGGCTTCGCCGGTCAATCGGAGCGAGGCCCCGGCTGCCACGTGCAGTCCGTCCGAAGAGCGCAGGGGATAGGCGTCAAAGCCCGCGCCGTCGCCGACCCGGCCGCAGGCGCGCCGACCGTAGCCCAGGGGCACGATCAAGGTGAAGTCCGACAGACCCGGCTGGATGTGCAGGGGCCCCACGATTTTGCGGCCGCCCATAGTCACCTCGGCCAGCGGGGCGCCCTCCTTGCCCTTTTGGAAGTTTTCGGTCTCGTCTCGGGCGACCTGCAGAACCGAACCCTTCGATTGGATGCCCAGCCGCTTGGCGAGCCGGGGGCTGACCAGAATCACGTTGTCCCAGGAAATCCGGGTCATCGGATCCGGGCACTCCTGCAGCCAGCCGTTGTTGGCGAAGCGGCCGTCGTCGACTTTGTAATCGGCGACGAAACGCACTTCGAGGTTAGTCTCGGAAAGGACCGGAGGCGCGGCCACGGCCCCTGCAATCGCGGCAAAGGTCGCGCGCACCAAGGCGTGCGGATCGGGATTCTTTTCGCCTGCGATGCGGGCGATCACCTCGATTTCGGTCAAGCCGCCGAACAGCGGAAGAATCAGCGGCTGGACGGGGACGAGCGTGCCGTCAAACGTGCGGGCATCGCCCCAGGACTCGAGGTAATGGGCTTCGGCCACCGTGATCGCCGCCCCTTCCCCGGTTTCATCCGGGCGGTAACCCAAGCGGACCACTTGGGCGACGCTCTTCTGCAAGGCGGGCCAGTCGAGATCGGCCGGCGCGTCGTATGCGGGATTGCCGCCTAAAATGACAAGGGTCTTCACCGCGCCGGCGCGGATCGCCCCGGCGAGGTCGACGATCGACAAGGCGGACCGGCTGTTCAGGTCGACGAAATCCACCGTCCGGCCCAGATTGCCCAAAGCGGCATTGATGGCGTGGGCCACGGCGTGGACCGCCGCCGGCAAGTGGTTACCGGCGACCACGAGGCATTCGCCCTTGTGGTCGGACAAGTCCTTGGCGCATTCGGCGATCCACTCGGGCTTGATATCCAGGCCTTGCGCGTAGGCGTCGAATGAAGAATCGCCCGTCACCTTCGAGGCCAGGGCGGCGGCGAAGGCGAGCGCATGGCTGGCGGCCACGCGCAGGCGATGGTCGGCCATGGCCCCGGTCAGGCTGAACGCGCTCTCCGCCATGTAGAGGCGGTTCATCCCGTCGTCCTTCGTCTTGACCCGGCGGCCCAGGGCGAATTGGCGGGCGTGGTAGAGGCTGCCCGCCCCCGAACCCAGGAAATCCGCGTCGATCGACACGATCACCTTGGCCTTGGAAAAATGGTTTATGGTCCGCAGGGCCTGGCCAAACACCGCGCGACTCGCCTCCTCGGGCGGCTCGTCCTGAATGGGCTCGTACTCCGCCCAACGCACCTTCGGGAATTTCTGGTGGAGCGCTTCGACCAGACGCGCGCGGGTGGGCGACGAGGACGTTCCGGCGAGGAAGGCCAGCCCTTCGCCGTCCGAGCCGGCAAAGGCCGTGCCGATGTCGGCCAGGATCCGGTTGACGGTCGCCGCGTCGACAATCGCCCCGTTCTGGCGGTGGGCGGTGGCCCGATCGGGATCGTATAGGTCGAGGACGGACGCCTGGGCGACCAGCGTGGTGGTCCCGCCCAGCGGAAGGTAGCCGGGATTGCCTTCGAGCTTGGTCGGACGCCCCTGGAAACTTTCGGCCAGAAGCGGAATCGCCGAACGGCGCAGGGGCATCGCGGTCGCGTAATAGAGCGGCAGCCCGGGGACCGCGCCCTCGACCGACTTGCCAAACGGCAGAATGTTGGCCTCCGGCCGCCGACAGCCGGCCAGGCCCACCCCGCCCAAGGCGAACGAGGCCGCCATCACTTTGAGGAACGAGCGTCGGTCGACGCCGTCGAGGGTCGCGGCCCCTTCGGGGAACTCGCGCTGCAGCTGCTCCTGAAACGCCGGCGTATCGGCCAACTCGTCCAGGCTGCGCCAGTAGCGCGGGCCGCGCAGGCCCCGTTCCGACGGTGCGGGATGGATGACGGTGCGTTTCATCGGTGGCAGCCGGAGCAGCTCTGGGGCGGATTCACATTCCAATCGTGGACGAACTTCGCGCCCAGCTGGCGTTGAGCCTCGGGGCTCGACGCCTTCCAGTCCAGATTGGTCACCTGGTTGAGCGGCCGAAGGTGTCCGGCCGGATCGCGATGGCACTCGAGACAGAAGCCCATGCTGAGGGACTTGTTCTCGGCCACCTCGTCCATCCGGTTGATCGGACCGTGGCATTCGACGCAACTCACGCCCCGGTTTATGTGGATGGCGTGGTTAAAATAGACATAGTCTGGCACCTG
>CAZWMF010000649.1:0-1479 GCA_964634535.1 uncultured Opitutaceae bacterium
GTACAACCTGGCGCTCGGCGACCGCCGGGCCAACGAGGTCAAGAAGTACCTGTCGAGCCTGGGCGTGAGTCCCGACAAATTGAATACGGTGTCCAAGGGCAGCGAGGACGCGTCCAAGAACGCCGACGACGCCACGCGGGCCAAGGACCGCCGCGTGGAATTCGTGGTGGTCAAGTCGGGCGCCGCCGCGGCCGGCCCGGCCGGCGGCTCGGCTCCGGCCGCTCCCGTCGGACCCTGAATTAGCCGCGGGCAACCGCGGCCAGCATGCGCCGGGCCGTCTCCTGGCCCCGGCGCATCACTTCCAGGCTGAACCCCTCGTTGGGCGCGTGGAGGTTGTCTTCGGGTAAAAACAGCCCGAGCAGAATGGAGTCGAGGCCAGTGACGCGCTTGATGTCCGAAATGATCGGCACGCTGCCGCCTTCGCGCAAGTAGAGCGGCGGACGGCCGAACACCTCGCCGACCGCCCGGTCCGTGGCCCGAAAGGCCCGCGCGAGAATGGGCGACTGGTCCTTCGGCGTGTTCGGCCGGCCGGGCGGCACCACCACGTAGGGGTCGCCCTTGTGCTGGTCGACAAAGTCCACGGTCACTCCGGACGGCGTGCGCGCGCGGATGGCCCCCATCACGAGCGCCTTTATCCGCTCGGGCGTCTGGCCGGGCACCAGCCGGCAGCTGATCTTGGCGAAGGCCTTGCTGGGAATCACGGTCTTCGTGCCTTCGCCCTGGTAGCCGCCGCCGATGCCGTTAAATTCCAGCGTAGGCTGGAATCGGATGGCCTCCATGGGCGAAAAGCCCGGCGGGGTGTAAAAGCGGTCGATGCCGAGAAAGCGCGCGTAGGCCCCCTCGTCGAAACCGAGCTTGCGCAATTCCTCCCGCTCCCAGTCCTCGACCGGCAGGATCCCGTCGTAAAAGCCCGGCACGTTGACGCGTCCGTCGGCGGTGTGCAGGGTCGCACAGATCTCGGCCAGGGCCTGGATGGGATTGCGCAGGGCGCCGCCGTGCAGGCCCGAATGCAGGTCGGTCCGCGGGCCGGTGACGCGAACTTCAAAGAGCGCCAGGCCGCGCATGCCGCAGGTGATGACCACCTGGTCGGGCCGCGGCATCTGCGTATCGGAAAGATAGACGAAGTCCGCGGCCTTGAGCCGGTCCTGATAGCGTTCGAGGAACGACGGAAAACTTGGGCTGCCGATTTCCTCCTCGCCCTCGATCAGGAACGTGATGCGCAGGGGCACCTGGGGGTCCTCCGCGAGCAGTTGGGCCACCGCCGCAATGTTGGTGAGGAGCGGGCCCTTGTTGTCGGCCGTACCGCGACCGTAGATGCGCCCGTCGCGCACCACGGGCTCAAACGGCGGCGTGAGCCACAAACCCACCGGATCGGCCGGCTGGACGTCGTAGTGACCGTAGATCACGACGTGCGGCCACTCCGGCCGGCCGGCCCGCTGCGCGAATATGAGCGGGTGCATCGCCGTCGGAACAATTTCG
>CAZWMF010000649.1:1489-2413 GCA_964634535.1 uncultured Opitutaceae bacterium
GGAGGCCGGCGACAAACTGCTGGGCGCCCTGCATCGCCGCCTTGGCCCCCGGGTCGGTGGAGACGCTGGGATAGCGGACGAATTCCTTCAGCTTTTCGACGGGGTCGAACATGGCGGAAACGGTAGGCCCGCCCCCGGCTTTTTTCGACAAGAAACGGCCGAAAACTCAGTGGCGGAAATGGCGGATGCCGGTGAATACCATCGCCATATTGCGCTCGTCGGCGGCCGCGATAACCTCGGCATCCCGCACGGCTCCGCCCGGCTGGATCGCACAGGTGGCCCCGGCGTCCGCCGCGGCGATCAGCCCGTCGGGAAACGGAAACAGCGCTTCGCTCGCGACCGCCGAGCCGGCCAGATCGAGCCCGGCCTCCTTGGCCTTCCACACCGCGATGCGCGAACTGTCGACGCGCGCCATTTGTCCGGCGCCCACGCCGAGCGTGCGCTCGCCCCGGGTGTACACGATCGAGTTGGACTTGACGTGCTTGCCGATCTTCCAGCCGAACAAAAGCGACACCCACTCCTCGGGCGTGGGCGACCGACGGGTGACCACCCGGTACGAACTCCAGTCGCCCAGCGTGCGGTCGCGGTCCTGCACTAGCACCCCGCCGACCACCGAACGCACCTCCTGGAGGGCGTCGCCCGCCAGGCCCTCGGCCGCCTCCATCAGGCGCAGATTCTTCTTGCGGGCGAAGACGGCCCGGGCGGCGTCGCTGAACCGCGGAGCGATGATCACCTCGGTGAAAATCTCCGCGATTTCATGGGCGAGGGCCTCCTCGAGAGTGCGGTTGACGACGATGATGCCGCCAAAGGGAGCCTGGCGATCGGTTGCATAAGCCTTGGCCCAGGCGGCCTCGAGGCTCTCGTCGCTCGCGGCTCCGCACGGGTTGGTGTGCTTGACGATGGCCACCGTTGGACGCTCAAACT
>CAZWMF010000650.1:0-2412 GCA_964634535.1 uncultured Opitutaceae bacterium
GAGACTCTGGGCATCGGCGCGCATGCGGTCGAACGAGGCGCGGTGCGGCCGGACGATTTCGCGCTGGTCATCGGCGCCGGGCCGATCGGGCTCAGCGTGATTCAATTCGTCGTGGCCCGGCGGGCGCGGATCGCGGTCATGGACACGAGCGAAGCGCGGCTCGCATTCTGCCGGGACCGGCTCGGCGTGGCTGCGGCCTTCAATCCTGCGCAGGTTGAACCGCGGGCGCATTTGGCCGCGTTGGGCGGCGGCGATCTGCCGACCGTGGTTTTCGACGCCACGGGCAACGCCACGTCGATGCAGGCGGCCTTCGAACTGCCCGCCCACGGCGGGCGGCTGGTCTTCGTCGGCTTGGTGCAGGGCGAACTGACGTTCAACGATCCGAGTTTTCATCGGCGGGAGCTGACCGTCCTCGGGAGCCGCAATGCGCTGCCCGGGACGTTTCGAAGCATCATCCAGCTGATCGAGGAGGGCCGGATCGACACCTCGCCATGGATCACGCATCGCCTCGGTCTCGGCGAGGTGCCGAGGACCTTTGGCGATATCGCCCGCGATCCGACGCTGCTCAAGGCGATGATCACCGTGGATCCCTGAGATCTCTGCCACGCCCCCTAAAAAAACGCCCCACCGAATGACCCCCAACCCAGTCGAGCGCACCGAAAATCCGGAGAAGATGTTTGTCACTTCGGGCGGACAGAACGTCGCGTTCACGTTCATTCTCGTCACCTCGCTGTTCCTGCTCTGGGGCTTCTGCAATGGGA
The DNA here is from genome assembly GCA_964634535.1 of uncultured Opitutaceae bacterium. Taxonomy (GTDB): domain Bacteria; phylum Verrucomicrobiota; class Verrucomicrobiia; order Opitutales; family Opitutaceae; genus Palsa-1447. The sequence continues at coordinate 762 of CAZWMF010000650.1, forward strand.
TGATCGACGTGATGGACAAGCACTTTCAGGAGGAATTGCATCTCAATCTCGCGCAATCGGCCTGGGTGCAGTTCGCTCACTACCTGGGGTATTTTTTGATGGCGCTTCCGGCGGGCTGGCTGGCGACGAAGCTGGGGTACAAAGGCGGGATCATCATGGGACTTCTGATGGTCGCGGTGGGCGGGTTCTGGTTCATCCCGGCGACGCACATTGCGCAGTTTTGGGCGTTCCTGCTCGGCGTATGCTTCATTGCGGCCGGCCTGACGTTCTTGGAAACGGTGGCCAATCCATACACGACCGTGCTCGGTCCGCAAAGATACGCCGCCACCCGCATCAACTTGGCCCAGTCCTTGAATGGCGAAGGCTGGATATTCGGCCCGATCGTTGGCGGTTTATTCTTCTACGGGAAGGACGCCTCGGGCCAAAGTACGGGCGCCCAGACACTGTGGATCCCCTATTCCGCGGTGGCCGTCGTCGTCGTGATTCTGGCAATCATTTTCTATTTTGCCGACGTGCCGGACATCAAGACCGAGGATGTGTACCATCTTGAGGATCAGGACGCCGCCGGGGAACCGGCGGAGAATCCCACCCGCGAGATGAACCGCGGGGTGATTTACGCGCTTTTGCTCGGCAATGTTGCCGTGCTCTTCGTGAGCGTCGGAATGATTTCGTGGGTGATTCTCAGTGCGTTCGGCTTGGGCGCGCGCGTGGTCGGCTTGGCCGCACGGATTCCCCATCCGGCGAGCATTCCGGTGAGCGTTGACACGTCGCTCGCCCTTCTGATCGGACTCGGGGTTTCTGCGGCCATATTATTCGCGGCGTTTGCGCTGATTGGGACGGCGACCAGGCTCGCCAGCCGAAGTATTTGGTCTCACCCCCATTTCTCCGGCGCGACTCTGGCGCAATTCTTCTACGTCGCGGCGCAGTCGAGCATATTCAGCTTCTTCATCAATTACATGACGGCGGACGTGCCGGCGATTCCCTCGTCGTGGAACTCCGGCTGGTTGGCGGGAGTTTTCGAAACGAACAAACTTGGCGTCCTTGGCCTCAGCGACAAAGGGGCGTCGTTCCTCGTCTCGGTTGGCTTCTTCTGCTTCCTCGCGGGACGTTTCAGCGGCGCGATGATCTTGAAGCGATTCTCAGCGCACCGGGTGCTCGGGCTCTACGGACTGCTCAATGTTGCCATCTGTTTCCTGATCTATCTCAAGCTCGGATGGCCGTCCGTCGGCTGCGTGTTCCTGAGCTATTTTTTCATGTCGATCATGTTTCCGACGATTTTTGCGCTTGGAATCCATGGATTGGGCACCCGGGCCAAGAAGGCGTCCGGATATATCGTCATGGCGATCATGGGTGGCGCCATCGTGCCGAAGCTTATGGGAGCGGTGGCGGACCATTATGGGGTGTCGCGTGGATTCATCGTTCCGCTGATCTGCTTCGTCTTTGTCGCGTGCTACGGATCCAGCTGGAAGAATCTCGCCCGATCTCAATCCGCGTCGTTCTGAAGTGGGTCCGAGGGTCGGACGGATTTCCATGGACCCAGCCGAGACTTTACCAGGGGTCGGGAAACGCTTCCGCTTTCAGCCGCGGGGTCCGCGTTGACGCCGGGGAAATCCCGACCGGACTGGCGGGCCGCCGCTGCGTTCGTCTGAGC
>CAZWMF010000651.1:0-2400 GCA_964634535.1 uncultured Opitutaceae bacterium
CCGACGCCCAGGATCGCCAGCATTCCGCAGACGCCGCGGGCCCGGTCGGCGAGGTCCATCATGTCGATCGACTCCGGCACCGAGAACTGGTACGACCACTTCCCGATCGAGATCTCATAAAGCCGCCGTGTTTCGACTGGTTCCCCAACCACCTTGGTCTTGGGAACCGCATCCGCGGCAGGCTTGGGTCGGGGCTTTTCCGGCGTGGGTGCCGAGTTCTTGGGCGCCGCCTCGGTGGCCGCCTTGCCGCTTTCCCCGCTCTGCCGCGCAGGCGGGTCTCGGGGGACGATTTGCGACCGGCCGACCATCGGCCAGATCTCTCACAGTTTTACCGCTAGGAGACACCATGCTTTACGCCGACATCGCCGCCGCTACCGCTCACAAGCCCCTTGTCGCCAACTGGGCTACGGAGATTGCTGCCGCCGCCGTCGTAAATGCCCCCATCGCGCAGATGTCGGAAGAAGAGTTCGGATTTTTGGTGGCGGCTACCATCGACCGAGAAACCAACGGAAAGAACATCCTTGGTGACGGCGGACACGGTCATGGCTTGATGCAGCTTGACGACCGATTCAATGCCGTATTTTTGGCGGCGCACGCTAACGGTCTCGACCCCGCCTCCAACATCATGGAAGGGAGTCGCCAACTCGCAGGGCACGTCGCGGTCATGAAGAAGTCGCTTTCCAACGTAGGACCCGTCACCGAGGACACCCAATTAACCGCGGCTTGTGCCGCTTACAATGCGGGCGAGGCTCGCGAAGCGCACCTTCTGATCTTGACCGGCGACGTCACCAAGATTGATTTCCCCAGCACGGACCACAACTATGGCGAAGACGTTCTTCGTCGTCGCAACGAGTTCCGTGCTACATTGGCCGCCAGTCGCGCGGCGGCGCAGTAACCATGGAGCGGCACATGAAGAACTCCCGTTGGATCGGTATCGTCATCCTCGCCGTGGCGGTTGTCGGGGGCGGTATCACGTACGCCGCCTTGCCGCAGCCGACCGCGGCATTCGCGCAGCCGGTGGTACCCACGCAGATTGACCTGCCCTACGCGGGGCAAATCCAAGTTCAAACAACGGCGACCTCCATCTACACCGCATACGGTGCTAGAACGATCTCCCTGTTCAATTACGGGACATCTCCGGTGTGCTGCGTATGGACCCAACCTGACGCGGGGGGTCTCGTGACTCCAGACGGCGGCGCCCTTCCAGGGCCAAGCACCACCGGGCCTGCCCCATGCGTGCTTGACGTGCAAGCTTCTGGCACAGGGACTCAAATCCCGGGAACTGCGGTTTACAACGTCACCAATAATAAAACGATCTCGTGCATTTCAGCGGTCGCCCAGTCAACGGATGGCGGGGATCTCCGCTTCTACCAGGAGTAAGCCGCCATGACGCTCGGACAAAAGGCGGGGACCGGCAGCGGTCTCCTCATAGCTCTCGGATTCGCGGCCGCGATGATGACGGGGTCGGGCCCGATCTTCCCTCAGGCCGGAGGTGGCGGCGGCGGAAGTCCTGGCGCCAACGTATCCGGGGGTCAGGTCGCGATCGGAGGTGGGGACGCGGGCCTCTACGGCACAACCGCGCTCACGGACGGGACCGGAACGCTGGTTATTGTCGCTCCGCCTGATGGGGGGCCGGCACTGAATCTCACTGGGACCATAAGCTCTGTCGCTACTCCGTTGCCGATTTACACCAACGGCAGCGTGTTTTTCTCCGCAAACGGTAGCATTCAGGATGGGGGCGCAGCCTATGTGCCGTGCCTAACAGGCACCGCTGGCGCCGAGGTTGACCTAGGCGTGTCCACCGGACAAGCGGTAATCTGCGGGGATATTATTACAGCGTTTTCAACCGGATCTATGCACTCGAATTTCAGTCAAAACATCACCGGATTCAATAACCTGTCTCTTAGTGGGGCGGGTACAGCGACGGGGGGTTTTGACTCAGCTACCTGCGCGACCGGGACCGTCCCGTGGGCCGGTGCTACTTGCCCGACGCCGGGGCAGGTTCTCACCGAAAACGGAGCCGGGACCGCGGCGATTTGGCAGACTCCGGCCGTTGAGTTCCTGCCTGACGGCGGGATCCTTGGCCAGCTCGGAGGGCTCGGCGCGGACGGCGGTATCGGGACGTGGCTCGATGTGACGGCTACTGGAGGCCCGGGGTTGGGTCCGACCGTGACCGTTGTTGCCGACCCACTCACTGCCGAAACCGCCCAGCCCTACACCCAATACGGCCCCTCCGGGCTCATTCACGGCGGCAGCCCCGACGCAGGGCCCTACACCATCATTGCCGACGTCATCATGGAGGGTCCCGTCTCGATCCTTGGCCTCCCCGATGGGGGTCCCGGGCTGTCTCTTGACTTCAACGACGGCGGGCCCGCGCTCGCATTCGAAATGCGGCCCGGC
>CAZWMF010000652.1:0-2393 GCA_964634535.1 uncultured Opitutaceae bacterium
TAGATGGGCTCGCGATGGCCGGCCCCCTCGTGGGGCGCGTTGGCGGCCGATTCGATTTCCCGGTGGGAGCACGCGCACGGGTAGAGGAGGCCGGCCGCCTGCAGCTGGACGAACGCGGTGCGATAGAGCGGTATCCGCTCGGACTGCGTCACCATCGGCTCGTCCCACTGCAGGCCGAGCCAGCGCAGGTCCTCGCGGAGGGCGGCCACGAATTCGGGCCGGGAGCGGCCCGGATCGAGGTCGTCGTTGCGCAGCCAGAGCCGCCCGCCGGCCGCCTGGGCGCGCTGTTGCGCCACCCAGAATGTGCGGGCGTGCCCAAGATGGAGGTACCCGGTGGGCGACGGGGCAAGCCGTCCGACGTAGGGGGGCATCGACTCCATTTGGACAGCCCCGTTTCACGCCTTGTGTCCGGTCGACGCAAGCGTTACCGCTCACCCGCATCTGCCATGACCCCGGTCAAATCGCTTTGCGTCTATTGCTCGTCCAGCCGGGAACTCGCGCCCGAATACTATGCGGGCGCCGAGGCGGTCGGCCGCGGGATGGCGGCGCGCGGCTGGGGCTTGGTCTACGGCGGCGGGAAGGTGGGCATGATGGGGGCGACCGCCCGGGCGGTGAAGCGCGGCGGGGGGCGCGTGGTGGGCGTGATCCCGGAGTTCATGAAGGCGCGCGAACTGGCTTACGACGAGGCGGACGAACTCCACGTGGTCGCGACGATGGCGGAGCGCAAGGCGGCCATGATCGCGCGGGCCGCGGGTTTCCTCGCCCTGCCCGGCGGCGTCGGCACGCTGGAGGAGGTGGCCGAAGTCATCACGCTCCGGTATCTCGCGCAGATCGACAAGCCGGTCGTTTTCCTCAATCAAAATGGCTTCTACGACGACCTCCTGCGTTTCTTCCGCCGGATGGCCGACGAGCGCTTCCGCGGGACCGAAGGGCTCTTTGCCGTGGCGGACTCGGTGGATCAGATCTGGCCCTTGCTGGAAACCCCCGCGCCCTACGAACCCGAGGAGCTTTGGCGCAGTCCCGGCTGAGATCGCCTCTCCGCTTGACCCTGGCGCGGGCCTGAGTATCGCCGGATAGGAACTTTCATGCTATGAGGCGCTTATGATTTTGGGACCGCGAATCCTTATCGTGGAGGATGAGCCGGCCATCGCCGACACGCTCATCTACGCCCTGAGAACCGAGGGGTTTGCGCCCGATTGGTGCACGACAGGCCGCGCTGGACTGGACCGGCTATCCCAGACCGCGGTCGCCTTAGTGGTCCTCGATGTCGGTCTGCCCGACGGCAGCGGATTCGAACTCTGCAAGGCCATCCGGAAGTCGTCGTCGGTGCCGATCATCTTCCTGACGGCGCGCACGGCCGAACTCGATCGCGTGCTGGGGCTCGAACTGGGTGGCGACGACTATCTCGTCAAGCCGTTCAGCCCGCGGGAACTCTGCTCGCGCGTACGGGCCGTGCTCCGGCGTGTGAGGGGAGAGGGTGGGGTGGGATTGGGTGCGACCGCGGCCAGTTCCGATCGGAATGGTCCTGGGTTCGTCGTTGATGAATCTCGCTGCGCCATTGCGTTCTGCGGCAAGGAGCTCGCCCTGACGCGATACGAATATCGTTTGCTCAAGACGATGGTGGCGCACCCGGGTCGGGTATTTTCCCGCGAGCAACTCATGACGCAGGCGTGGGAGGAACCGGAGGCGAGTTTCGAGCGCACGGTGGACGCCCATATCAAAACCGTGCGGGCCAAATTGCGGGCGGTCCGGGCGGAGCCCGATCCGATTCAGACGCATCGCGGTCTCGGTTACTCGATTCGTCGAGAGCACGAAGCGTCGTGAAAATCCGCACGGCGATATTCGGAGTCTATGTGGCCGTGTCGGCCGTGGGATTTGCCGGGTTGCTCGGCTTTGGCCTCAGGGAAGCGCGGGCGCGCTACGTCGAAGGGTTGCAGCGGACAATGCACGACACGGCGCGACTGTTGGCGAACGCGTTGGAATCCGAGCCATCCGGCAATGGTTGGGCCGGGCGGGGCGCTCTGGCCGGCCGTTTCGACGCCGGGGTCGCCGGACCGGCGGGGCTGCGGATTCAAGTGGGCGACGCGGCGGGCCGGGTGATCTTTGACTCAGCCGGTTCGGCGGTACCGGACGCATCGAACAATCGAATTGAGTGGGCAGAGGCAGGGGGACGTTCGAGTGGCCGGGCGGCGGTCGGTGGGACCGATTCGGGCGAAGCCGATTTGGGCGCGCGCGAGTCGATTCGCCGGGATGGGCATGAACTTGGGTGGGTGCGGGTGTCCCGGTCCCTGCGCACCGTAAATGCCTTAATCTGGTCGGAACGCCGGAAACTCGCATCGGTCGCATTCACGGTGGCGGCCTTGATGGTGGCGGCCGGTTGGTGGATCTCCGCC
>CAZWMF010000653.1:0-2391 GCA_964634535.1 uncultured Opitutaceae bacterium
CGTACTTCAACAAGACGGTGAAAAAGGCGCAGGAGAACTGGCGCAAGGTGGTGGCCCTGGCGGCCGAGTGCGGCGTGCCGGCCCCGACCTTCAGCTCGGCCCTGTCCTACTACGACAGCTACCGGTCCGCCCGCTTGCCCGCCAACCTCCTCCAGGCCCAGCGCGACTACTTCGGCGCCCACACCTACGAGCGGCTCGACCAGCCCCGCGGGAAATTCTTCCATCTCGACTGGCCCGAGCCGACGCGCCCGCAGCTGTCGGTTTAAAGGGTCAGGCTGCAAAACTTGACCTAACATCCGTCGGCAGGATCGACGGCAACGTTTGTAGCTGACCCACGGCCTCGGTCACCGTTTGTCAATGGGACTCGCCCGAGACGAACGCTGGCAAGAATCTAGAATGGAGCAAAACGGGACTTTCGGCGGGAAATCTGCCGATCGAATTGCTTCGCATTGCGAGGGTGAGCCTTCTACCCGGCCACAGGCTGGCTAAGAATAGCCACCCATTCGCGCCATTCGCTTCCCTCCGCCGCTGGTTTGACGGCATTCAATGCTGCATCACGAGCGCATCCGCTATTCTTGCCCAATAGTCGATTGGGCGCGACGAGCGCGAAGACGATCAAGCCAAGAATTGGCCGAACGTTCCGCCGTTCGGGAACAGAGCCACCGCGACACCGGCCGCCGGCGCGGGTTACCGAACGATCAGCTCGCCACGCATTCCCGCCAGCGCGTGACCGGCGGACGAGCAGATGTAAATATAGCGCCCGGGCTGCTCGGGCGCGTTGAAGTCGACCGTGCCGTCTTCTTTCGGCCCGAGCAGCGCGATGGAGGCCAACACCTGGCCGGCAAGCGCCTTGGGCTGATAGCCGTCGGCCTTGGCGGCGAGCGCGCTCATGGCATAGGCGGTGGGATCGGCTCCGGCCTTCAAGAGGACCCAATCGTGGCCCATGCTCTCCTTCGGCATGGTGCCTTCATTGCGCAGCTCCACATGGATGCGCTGGCCGGGGTGAGCTTCGATGCGAGTGACGCTGAAACGCAGCAGGTCGCTCGCCACAATCGTGACGGATACTTCGGCTTCGGCCGCGCGCGAGCGGGCCGGTGGCAGTACGGCCGCAAAGGCCAGAATAAGCGCGGGCAAACGGGTGAATTTCATGGTCAAAAGTCGATCCAGGTCTCCAGGTAGAGGGTGTTGTTGTCCCGGGCGCTGCGACCCGTGCCATCGACGTTGGCGCTGGTGCCGTCGAATCGGGAATAGTAAGTGTACTGCAATTCCAGCTTGAGGTTACTGCGCGGCCAGGCGGATGGTCCGCCATGCTTGTTGAACGGCAGGTAATTCCCTTGAATGATGAAGCCGTTGCTGGCCGGCGATCCCGAGGGGCTGCTGGAAAACAAGAGCGGGTCGGTGCTCCCGCTGATCACGAAGTACTGGAGATCGCATCCATAGGTTTCGTCATAGAGGTAGTCGAGGGTGGCCCGGAAATGGTCCGATCGATCCGTGGCGTTGGTCGCATTGTCCAGGGCCTGGCTCGCACCCCAATGGTCCGTCTCGTGGATTTCCGAGAGCATCACGGTGTAGGCGCGGCGTCCGGCGGTCTTCTGGAATTGGGAGTCGAAACCCACATCCACGATCCGGTCGCTGCCGGCGCTGGCATCCCGTCCCGGAAAGACCTCGGAGGCGAGGCCGAACGTGCCCACCTCCCAACTGGCGGTTCCGATTGGCTGGGTGTAGGCTGCCCGCCAATAGGGCGCGGCGCCGCGGATCTGATCCTCTCCCGACGGATCGACCCCCAGCGAGTTTTGCGCGCCGGCGCCGAGCGTGCGGTAGGCGCCGAAATCCAAATAGACCGAGTGATCGACCATGGCGTATGCGCCCAAGCCGGCCACCTGATGGGCGAACGCGCCCTCGATCAATGCGGCCGACGCGGGGGTGGGGGCCAAACTGGATCCGCTGAACGGAAAGCCCCAGGCCGGCGTCGTGTTCCACAGGTCCTGCATGGTGGGGTTATTGTTCAGATAGAGCCCGTAGTTGACGTCGTGTGCGCCGGCCACGGCGGTGTCCGCGTAGCGCAATTCAGCGTTATCCCAGCTCCAGGCTTTCGCGATTCCGTCATAGGTGACCTGAGAGAAGATGCCGAATCGGTTGGCCACCGCCGCGGCATCGTCGCCGAAGAGTTTCGAAGCATCGTTGCCGAATAGCCGCCCGGCGTAGAAGACGCTCGCCTGCGTGAGGGCGAAATTGTTGTTGTCGCCAAAGCCGGGCGCCGCGCCGCCTTCCTGACCGGCCTGCGTCCGAGTGAAGGACGGTTGGAGCATGACCGCGAGCGGGGGCAGATTCGATTGGCCGGTGCTCAGGGTATAGCCGGACAACTTGAACAGCCGTCCTTGGTCGGTCAGG
>CAZWMF010000654.1:0-2387 GCA_964634535.1 uncultured Opitutaceae bacterium
CAGCGTGCTCTGGATCTGCGAGTAGTCGTCGTGCCCGGTCACCTCAAAATGGTATCAGCCGCTGCGCCGGCCGCAACACAATCCGCGCGCAAATGGGGCATTCCGTGGCGGAACCTGCGCGCCAAGCTGCCGAAAGAGCCCAAGAATTGGGTGGGCGAACCGTTTTCGCCCGAAGCAGCGGCGCTGGTCGAGCACGAAGGGCCCAACTATCAATACGGCCCCGGCTGTCTGTCCGACGGGGTGATCGGAGCCTGGTTCGCCTTGGTCTGCGGAGTCGGCCAGATTTTGGACGCCGGCCAGGTGCGCAGCCACCTCATGAGCGTTTTTCGGAATAATTTGCGATCCGACCTCTCGGCGCACGCCAATCCCGATCGACCCACCTACGCGTGCGGGGCCGAGGGCGGCCTCGTCCTGTGCACGTGGCCGAAGGGGGGGCGCGCCTCCCTGCCGTTCGTGTACTCCGACGAGGTGTGGACCGGCATTGAATATCAAGTCGCCTCCCACCTGATGATGATGGGATTTGTGTCCGAGGGTCTCGAAATCGTCCGGACCTGCCGCAATCGCTACGACGGGCGGGTGCGAAATCCCTTCGACGAGTACGAATGGGGCCATTGGTATGCCCGGGCGATGGCTTCCTATGCGTTGCTGCAGGGCCTGAGCGGCGCCCGCTACGACGCGGTCGAGAAAGTGCTGCACCTGCAGCCGTCCCTGCCGGGGGACTTCCGCTGCTTCCTGTCCACCGCCACCGGCTACGGCACGGTCGGAGTGCGCGGCGGCAAACCCTTTCTCGAGGTTCGAGCGGGATCGATCGATGTCCGAACGATCTCCTTTCAGTCACGGGCGGCGGGGCCCGGCGCGGGGCCACGTTCACCGACGAGCGCGCCGGCCGATTCCCATTTATGACGTCGAACCTAGCAAAATTTGGCCGCGTGATCCTGTCGGCATCGGCCTCGGGGCTGGCCCTGGGCGCGGCCGGCGCCACCTTCGGCGAAGACGCGGCATTTCTTAAGCGTCACACCGCCCTCATCGTCCTGACCGCCCCGTCGGGGGCCGCGCAAGTCGCCGTGGCCCCGGCCTGGCAAGGTCGCGTCATGACAAGCAGCGCGGAGGGCGCCGCCGGCCTGAGCTTCGGCTGGATCAATCGCGAGCTGATTGCCTCCGGGAAGATCCTGCCCCACATGAACGCATTCGGAGGCGAAGACCGTTTCTGGATGGGACCGGAGGGCGGTCAGTTCTCGGTCTTTTTTGCCAAAGGGGTCGCCTTCGACTTCGCCCACTGGTTCACGCCGGCGGTCTTCGACACGTTGCCATTTCAAGTTATCCGCACGTCCCGCGACCGCGCCGTCTTCGGCGCGAAATTCGACCTGACCAACTATTCGGGGACTCGCTTCACGATCGCGGTGGAGCGCACCGTCCGAATGCTGGATGCCGCAACCGCGTGGAAAGACCTGGGCGTCGGGCCGGCCCGGGACGTGAGCCTGGTGGCGTACGAAACGGACAACCGGATCACCAACGCGGGCCACGACGCCTGGCGCAAGGAAACCGGGCTGCTCTCGGTCTGGATCCTCGGCATGTTCAAGCCCTCGCCCTCGACCACCATGGTGTTGCCGATCAAACCCGGCCCGGAGTCCTTGCTGGGCGCAAGAGTGACCTCGGACTATTTTGGTCCCATTCCGCCGGACCGGCTGGTGGTCCGGGACCAGGTCGTATTCCTTGCGGGCGACGGCAACTACCGCAGCAAAGTCGGCATCAATCCGCGGCGCAGCCGGGCGATCCTCGGCAGCTATGACGCCGCCAACCAAGTCCTAACCCTGGTGCAGTTCACCCAACCGGCGGACCGCACCGATTACGTGAATTCCCTTTGGAAGCTCCAGGACGAGCCGTTCGCCGGCGACGCGGCGAACAGCTACAACGACGGGCCCGCCGCGCCCGGGGCAAAACCCATGGGACCATTTTACGAGCTCGAATCCTCCTCTCCCGCGGCGGCGTTGGCCCCCGGCCAAAGCCTCTCCCACGTGCGTCGCACTGTTCACTTCCGCGGGCCGGAATCGGCGCTGGATGGAGTAGCGAAAGCGACTCTCGGCGTGTCGCTCGCTGAAATAGTGAGCGCCTTCAAGAAGCCATAGCTGCCGGGTTCGATCGGTGGCTCGGCGCGCGAGCCGAAGTCTCCGGACTCGGGGACGGTTAACAGGCTCGTTACCATTTCGCACGCGACAACCCGCGGCGATCTCGGTCTTTTCGCCGCACCCGACGATGCAAACATCATGAAATCGCTCCGCCCTTGCGCAGGTTGGATCGCCGCCGCGCTCCTGCTCTCCGCACTGACCGGACGGGCGCTCCCCAGCTTTGCGCGGCAAATGGACATGCAATGCATGATTTGCCACCAG
>CAZWMF010000655.1:0-2381 GCA_964634535.1 uncultured Opitutaceae bacterium
GCAAGCTCAATGGCACCGAAAGCGCATATCCTTTATGTAACCGGCGGCTTCGGATCGGCGATCGTGACGCTTCTGCTCAACGGGTTGGCCACGGACCCTACGATTCATCAAGTCAGCATGAGCGCAGGACTACCCGAGACCGCCTACCAGCAGTCCGAACCCGGATATTCTCAATACTACGCCGTCCTGGCCGCCGCCGGGATTACCTTCTTTGCGCCGAGTGGAAACGACGGGTCGGCACCGAGCACGGAGGCCCTTGAGGGAAGCTACTCTCCGGCGGCACCGTCCAGCGTCATGTATCCGGCCAGCGATCCGTTCGTCACCGGTGTGGGCGGAACAACCGTCGAATTGACGCAGCAGGGGAGCGCCTATGCATTGCCCGCATCGGAGGGCGGTTGGACCCTGCCCAATCCCCCAATCGATCTGTTCGGGGAGGGTCCCAATGCGGGGCTCTCCGCCAGCGGCGGCGGCACGAGCGTCTTCTATCCGCGTCCAGCCTGGCAGCAGGGTTCAAATATCCCCGCCGGAACGATGCGTTGTGTCCCGGATGTCGCCGCCATGGCGGCGGGAGCCCCTCCGTTTTTGATTTACTACAATGGCGCCCCAGGGGGCGGCGGGGGTACCAGCCTGTCCTCACCGATTTGGGCCGGGCTTTGCGCACTACTCAATCAGGGAAGGTCCAGCGCCGGGTTGGCGCCCCTCGGACTGCTAGGCCCGCATATCTACCCGCTGATCGGAACCAGCGCCTTCAATCAAATCACCACCGGGGCACCGGGGTCGGGCTCGTTTACCACTGCGGCGAACAACGGCGCCTATGTTGTCTGGCCGAACTACAGCTTGGTCACCGGCCTCGGTTCGCCCAACATCGGCCAGCTGATCACGGCACTGACCTCCGGTGCCAACGCGGGCCAATCGCCGGCCATAACCACCCAACCGGCCGATCAGACTGCCGATACCGCGGCACCGGCGACTTTTAGCGTCACCGCCACGGGCAGCTCCCCACTGAGCTACCAATGGTATTTCAACAGCATCCGGAGTCTGTCGCTGGGCGACACCAGTTCAAATGGGGATCTCGGCACCCCATTGGCCGGGGCTACCTCACCCGCCTACACCCTCCCGTCGGTCGCCCCCGCCGATGCCGGCTGGTACACCGTCACCGTCACCAATGGTGCAGGCATCACCTTCAGTTCGGCCGCGACGCTGACGGTAAACTATGCCCCGGTCATCGCGACCCAGCCGACCGGCCTCACGGTTTCACAGGGACTGCCGGCGGTCTTCACAGTCATCGCGGCGGCCGTACCGGCGCCAACGTATCAGTGGTTCCTGAACGGTGCGCCCATCGTTGGCGCCACCTCCGCCACGTGCTTGGTTGCGACCGCCACACCTTCCGCCGCGGGAGCCTACACGGTTACCGTGACCAACAGCCAGGGATCAGCCACAAGCCAGCCGGCGGTTTTGTCGGTTCAGTCTGCTTTCTCCACGCAGGCTTACGCATTCTCGACCATCGCCGGAACGGCCACTCCATTCAGTTCGATGTCCGGAAACGGGGACGGCCAAGGCGGCACGGCCTTCTTCGAGTCGCCCCGCGGCATCGCCGTCGATTCCGCCGGAAATGTTTACGTCTCAGACTCGGGGCAGATGAACCATCCGATCCTCGCGGCCGAAGCGATCCGCGTGATCAATCCGGCCGGCGTTGTCAGCACGATCGCTGGAACTGCGGGCCAAGTCGGCAACGCGGATGGCCCAGGAACGGCGGCGACTTTCGACTTGCCTCAAGGCCTTGCCGTCGACTCCACGGGGAATGTCTATGTCGCCGATACCAACAACGACACGATTCGGCAGATCACGCCGTCCGGGATGGTGAGCACGCTCGCCGGCTCCCCCGGGCTGGGGGGGGCCGCGGACGGCGCCGGCAGCACCGCCCGTTTCTATGGACCGACCGGCGTCGCGGTCGACGCGGCTGGAAATGTGTATGTGGCGGATAACGTGACGGACGCCATCCGTCGGATTGCGCCCAACGGCGTGGTGACCACCATCGCCGGCGGCAACGGCGGATCCGAGCACGATGGCATTGGAACGGCCGCCGGGTTTCAAACACCCTTTGGCATCGCCGTGGATCCGGCCGGCAACCTGTATGTCTCCGATATGAATGCCTGCACGATCCGCAAGATCGATCCCAACGGCATGGTGACGACGCTGGCCGGAAGCGCTGGGAATGTCGGCAGCGCCGACGGCACAGGTTCGGCCGCGCGATTCAATCAACCGGCGGGCATCGCCGCCGATGCCTCCGGAAACGTATACGTTGCAGACCTCATCAATTCCACCGTCCGCAAGATCACTCCCGGCGGGGCAGTGACGACCATCGGAGGCATGGCCCAGCA
>CAZWMF010000656.1:0-2368 GCA_964634535.1 uncultured Opitutaceae bacterium
CACCGGGCGCAACCCAGGTCCCGGCCGGGCGTATAGATCGTGCGCGGCGGCTCGAGTCCCGCGTCGACGAACATTTTCTCGATCGGCGCGTCGACGCGGGCGGCCAGCTTGCACATCGGACACAAGTCCCGGATGAGCCGCTGCGACTGGGCGGCGATCAACGTGTCGGCCACCATGCCCGAGGGGATCTTCAGGTCCGCCAGCCGGGTCGGCACTGCCGCGGCGCTGCGCACGTGCAGCGTGCTGAACACCATGTGCCCGGTGTGGGCGGCGCCCACGGCCATTTCGGCCGTCTCTGGATCACGGATTTCCCCGACCAGGATTATGTTGGGGGCGGAACGCAGGAAGGAGCGCAGCAGGGCGGCAAACGTGAGCCCCTTGACCGTGTCGACCTGGGCCTGGTGGGCGCCCTCGATCAATTGCTCGATCGGATCCTCCGCCGTCATGATCTTGATCTCCGGCCGATTGAGCTCGGTGAGCGCGGCGTAAATGGTCGTGGACTTGCCGTGACAGGTCGGGCCGGTGAACAGGAACATGCCGTCCGGCCGGGCGATCAACCGGCGCATCTTCTTGAGATCGGCCTCGTTCATCTGGAGGTCGCCCAGCGTGCGGATCCGGTTGTCCATCCGACGCAGGCGCAGCGACATGTTTTGCGGCCGCTCGAAATCCCGGAACGGGGTCGCCTCGACGCGAAAGTCGACCGGGGAGCCGTCGAACAAGCAGGAAAATCGCGAACTGATCGCCTGGAAAAACGGTCCGGACATCTTGCTGAGGTCGCGCAGGATTCCCACCACCGTGCCCCACCGCTGCTCGGGGAAACTGTACAGGGTCTGGAGGATGCCGTCCTTGCTGATTCGAAACACCCCGGAACTGCGCTCGAACATGACGTGCAGGTCCTGGGCGTTGGCCAGGATGGCCTGGCCGATGGCCCATTGCACCAGCTGTTCGTCGGTCGTGCCCAGCCGATCCGGATCGATGCGCCGCACCGAGTCGGTCGTCATCTTGAATTCGACCGCCTGGGTGAAAGAGCCGGTGTCCGTGGCGACCGCGCCGCCCACCCGCACCTCGGCCGCCCGCGTCTGCTGCTCCTGCTGCTTTAGCTGGTCGATGTCGGTGAGCGCGAAATAAATCGGCCGGCGGTGCTCGTCCTCGACCTCCGCCCGGAACATCGCCGTGAATTCGTCGCAGGCCGGATGCGGCGGCACATGATGGAAGGCGACGAAGAAGGAGTTGGGCGTGCGTTTGAAGCAGAACCCGTGGTAGTCGCGGGTGGTCCGCGGCGAGAACTCGAGCAGTTCCTTGGGCACGTCCAGATTGCGCACATCGACGATGGCCCCCGGCTGGCGCAGGAACATCGTGGTCTCGCGCAGGCCGAGCGCCAGGTCGGCCGCCGGCGTGTTGCGCTCCACCGCCGCCCGGGCCACGGCCCGGCCGGCCGGATCGAGGATGAACCGATCGAGAATGAATTGGAGCGCGGCCCGATCGTCCGCGAAATGGGGCCGCTCGTCCGGAATGCCCGGATTCGGCGGCGGCTCGTAATTGTGGTGGAGATTTTGCGCCCGGCTCTTGCGCAGTTCCTCGGCGATCTTCCGGTAGGCCGCCTCCTCGATCAAGGCGCGGCCGGACATCCATTCAGGCAACAGGGCCGGTTGCTTGCGCGGCGGCAGGTAGTGGCCCAGGATGAGCAGCGGCCCGATCGAGCCGACCGGCAGCCAGGGCTCCGCGTCGAGCTCCGGCCAGAGCCCGAGCATCTCGGACCAGATCTGGTAAGCCCGCAGCAGATCGAGCGGGATGCGCCCGCCGGCCAGCGGCAGCGGCACGACCGCATAGGTGTCGAAAAGCCGCTCGAGGTCCAGCCGGCTGTCCTCGCCGAACGGTTCGGCCTCGGCCGCCGAAATCGGGCGGGCGGGCGGCCGACCGGACGGGGCAGCAAGGGTGGCGACCATGAGGCGGGGGGCGCTTAAGGCCGCCAGAAGTCGCGCAGCGGCAGGTCCACGCGATGGGCGTTTTCCCCTTCCAAGCCGACGTCGAAGGACAAGCTGTCCTTCTTGACCGCCCGGAGGACCACGACCGCGCCGGCCACCAACGGGGCGGGCGCCTCCTTGCCCGGCTCGTCGAATTCGACCGGATCGCCGATCGAGAAAACCTGATCGCCGATGATGACGCGATTGCCCGCCGCGTCGGCCGCCAAGAGCAGCCCGGTAACGTGGTGGCGGCCGACGGCGTCGGCGAGCGAATCATTGGTGATGCTCCCCGCATCTTTGTGGCCGCCACCGGGCAGCGTCGCCACCTGAACCTTGAAGGGGTTGAAAATCGACTCGGCCAGCACCGCGGGCTTCCGGTAATCGTCCGTGATGAGATTGAACTT
>CAZWMF010000657.1:0-2361 GCA_964634535.1 uncultured Opitutaceae bacterium
CCCAGGGTGGAATTGCTCACCGAACAGTTAGCGGCGCTGCCGACCACGCGCAGCCGGTGGGCTGACGCGGGCGACAAGCACACCTGCACCTTCTATTTCCAGGTCATCCACCCGGAAGCCCTCGATGCTCATGCGTTCGCCCGCGGACGCAGCCAGGCCGAGAACGTCAAGGCGGTGATCGCGGACGTCCTGGGCCACGGCAACGAGGCGGCGATGCTCCCGGGGCAAATCGAGGCCGAATGGGCCCGAAAAACCGTCCAGGCGGGCGGTCTCCTCTTTACGGCCGCCGAAATCGAGGCATTCAATGAGCTGGCGGTCGAGGCCGGCCAGCCCGCCTGGCAGTCCGCCACCTTCCGCCCGGTTCAAATCTGAATCGCGCCGTCCCTCATCCGACCCGCCGCCTCCCCCTTCTCCGTCCCGCCTTCGTCCGCATGCTCACCCTCCTCAAGATCGCCATCCTGGGCCTGATTCAAGGCGCAGCCGAACTGCTCCCCGTCTCGAGTTCCGCGCACGTCGTCGTGGCCGAAAAGCTGATGGGCGTGGATCCATCGACCCCCGGGGCGATGTTCCTGTTGGCGATGCTGCACACCGGCACGATGTTCGCGATGGTGGTGTATTTTTGGAGCGGCTGGAGGCGCAGCTACTTTTCCAGCCGGAGCCGGCTGGCCGCGATGGCCGGCCGCGCCGTCCTCGCGACGGCGCTGACCGGCGCCATCGGCTACGCCTTGATCCGCGGCGTCGAGCGCTTCTTCCTGAACGGGGGCGACGTCGAGCAATTGGCCGGAAACCTGCCCCTGGTCGCCGTCTCGCTGGCGGCGGCGGGCGCCCTCATCATCTATGCCGGATCGCGGCGATCGGTGTCGGCGGTATCCGAAACGGTGGAGGTGACGCCCGGTTGCGCGGCGGCGATGGGCCTGATTCAGGCGCTCTGCCTGCCCTTCCGCGGCTTTTCGCGGTCGGGGGCGACGATTTCCGCCGGGATGCTGGCCGGCGCCGGCCGGCGCCCGGCCGAAGAGTTCAGTTTCGCGCTGGCCGTCATTCTGACGCCGGCTGTCATCGTGCGCGAACTGCACCGTTTGCTCAAAGAGTTTCCCGAGGCCGCCCACAATGGCACCCTGGGTCACCTGATCGCCCCGGGCCTGCTCGGCCTGGTGTGCAGCTTTCTCGCCGGCCTGCTCGCGCTCCGCTGGCTTTCCCGCTGGCTGGAACAAGGCCGCTGGACCTACTTCGGCGTCTATTGCCTCGTGGCGGCGGGCGCGGTGGCGGCCCTGGCCGCGGGCGGATTTTAACCGTCATCCCACACTGAACCGGTGATTTTGGCGCCTTTCCCCTGAGCGAAAGCGGCCGCGGATGTTCCCCTCATCGCGGCGGGGATGGCCTCGGCCGCGCACCTTTACCCATGAGCCTCCCAATCAAATCAACCACCGATTGCGCGTTCGATGAACTGTCCCTGGGCGAAGTCATGCTTCGCCTCGATCCCGGCGAAGGCCGCATCCGCACGGCCCGCGAGTTCAAAGCCTGGGAGGGCGGCGGCGAATACAACGTCGCCCGCGGCCTGCGCAAGTGCTTTGGCCTGCGCACGGCGGTTTGCTCGGCCTTCGTCGACAACGACGTCGGCCATCTCATCGAGGACTTCATCATGCAGGGCGGCGTCGCCACCGACTTCCTGCTCTGGCGCGCCGACGACGGCATCGGGCGGTCCGTGCGCAACGGCCTGAACTTCACCGAGCGCGGCTTCGGCATCCGCGGCGCGGTCGGCATCCCCGACCGCGGCAACACCGCCGCCAGCCAGTTGAAGCCGGGCGATTTCGATTGGGAGCGAATCTTCGGCCAGTTGGGCGTGCGCTGGTTCCACACCGGCGGGATTTTCGCCGCCCTTTCGGAGAGCACCGCCGCCCTCACGATCGAGGCGGTGAAGGCCGCGCATCGGCACGGCACGATCGTGAGCTATGATCTCAACTACCGTCCCTCCCTCTGGAAGAGCATCGGGGGCCAGGCCAAGGCCCGGGAGGTCAACCGCGAGATCGCCCGGTACGTCGACGTGATGATCGGCAACGAGGAGGACTTCACCGCCTCGCTCGGCTTCGCGGTGAAGGGGGCCGGCCACAACGCAAGCGCCATCGATACCGACGCCTTCAAGTCCATGATCGAGGTCGCGGTGAGGGAATTCAAAAACTTCAAGGTCGCGGCGACCACGCTGCGCCGCGTGCACACCGCGACGAGGAATGACTGGCGGGCGATCCTCTGGCACGACGGGAAGTTCCACGAGAGCCGTTCGTACCCGGACCTGGAGATCCTGGACCGCGTCGGGGGCGGCGACAGCTTCGCAAGCGGCCTGACGTTCGGGTTTCTTTCCCAGAA
>CAZWMF010000658.1:0-2357 GCA_964634535.1 uncultured Opitutaceae bacterium
CGGGGCGTGGTGGTGCCGTACGAATTCGGCCATCTGCCGTACGACGGCCACAAATCGGCCGAAAAGTACGTCGCGGCCTCGATCCGCGCGAAAAAGAACCTGTCTTGGAAAGCCTGGGGCAAGCGTTTGCGCGGGTACATCCGGGTCCTTGAAAACGTGGTCTGGCCGGAACTCATCGTCATCGGTGGCGGCGTCAGCGCCAAGCACGCGAAGTTTTTCCACTATCTTAAGACGCGCGCGCGGCTCGTGCCGGCCCAATTCCTCAACGAAGCCGGTATCGTCGGGGCCGCCCAATGGGCGATCCTGGAGCGAAATCGCGAGGCCGGCGCCCGGCGCGCCGCCGGGATGTAACTTTTTGCTCGGGTTGGTGTAGTAACGGTTTAGCGTCACGATCGTCTTTCGTTTCTCTGGCTTACATGAATTCCGCCCCCTCCGTCCCTGTTCCGGTCAAGTCGCCCCGGAAGAAATCCAATAAGACCCTGTATATCATCATCGCCGGGCTCCTGGTGGTGGTTACGGGCTTGGCCATCCTGGCCGCCCGCAAGCCGGATCTCGGCATATCGGTGACGGTCGAGAAGGCCCAGCGGCGGACGATAACCCAAGTGGTGACGGCCACGGGCAAGATCCAGCCCGAGATCGAGGTCAAAATCCTGCCGGAAGTCTACGGAGAGATCACGCAATTGCCGTTCCGGGAGGGTATGCGGGTCAAGAAGGGCCAGCTGATCGTGAAGATCAAGCCGGACATGTACCAAGCCCAGGTCGACCAGAATACGGCCGGCGTCGCTTCGACGCAGGGTGCGGCCATGAGCGCGGCGGCTCGGGCCGAGAAGGCGGAGCAGGACCTGCGCCGGTACGAGGATCTCTACCGGCGAAAGCTGGCCTCCGAATCCGATTATGCCTCGTACAAGGCCGCCTACGACGGAGCCAAGGCCGATTTGGAGGCGGCCCGGGCCAACGTCCAGCAGGCGATGGGTTCGCTTGGGCAGGCGCGCGACGCCCTCTCCAAGACCTCGATTTACGCGCCGATGGACGGCACGGTCAGCTCGCGCTCGAGCGAGGTCGGGGAAAGCGTGGTGGCCACGCAGCAATTCGCCGGCACGGAGATCATGCGGGTGGCCGATCTGACCAACATGGAGGTGCGGGTCGACGTGAATGAGAACGATCTGCCC
This sequence comes from uncultured Opitutaceae bacterium, assembly GCA_964634535.1. Taxonomy (GTDB): domain Bacteria; phylum Verrucomicrobiota; class Verrucomicrobiia; order Opitutales; family Opitutaceae; genus Palsa-1447. The sequence continues at coordinate 1,170 of CAZWMF010000658.1, forward strand.
AACGTCAAGGTGGGCAACCATGTGGAGATAAGCATCGACGCCTACCCGGATCGGAAATTCGCCGGGGTCGTCAAGGAGATCGCCAGCTCGTCGGAGAACGCCGGCGCGGGCGGCAGCGGCTCGTCCGCCCAGTCGAGCGGCAGCTCTTCCAATGAGGTGACCAATTTTCTGGTGAAAATCCGGGTGGAGGACCGCGACGTGGAACTGCGGCCGGGCATGAGTGCGACGGCCGATATTCAGACGCACACCGTCGATCACGCGGTCGTCGTGCCGATCCAGAGCGTGACGGTGCGGACCGAGGGCGGCCTGACGAGCGAGGAGTGGCAAAACAAGGAAGTGAAGGACGCCAAGGACACCAATGGGGTCGAGCAGACCGTGGCCGACGAGAAACAGGCGGCTTGGCGCCGGCGGGGGGAACTGCAGCGGGTCGTCTTCATCCGGACGGGCGACAAGGTCCGCATGCAGAAGGTCGAGACCGGCATCGCGGACAACACCTGGATCGAGGTCAAATCGGGCGTGAAGCCGGGCGACGAGGTGGTCTCGGGCACCTACGCGGCGATCAGCCGCACCCTGAAGGACGGCTCGAAGGTCACGATTCAAAAGTCGAAGCCGGCAACGGGCGCCGGCTCCTGACGCCGTCGGCCATGGTCCCATCGCCTCCTGCGCCCGCAGCCGAGCGTCCCGTGCGGACGCCGGGCGCCCTGGTCATCGCGATCGAGAACGTCGTCAAGCTCTACCGCATGGGCGACGAGACGATCCACGCGCTGCGCGGCGTTTCCCTGCGCATCCATCGCAACGAGTATCTCGCCGTCATGGGTCCGTCCGGTTCCGGCAAATCGACCCTGATGAACATGCTGGGCTGCCTCGATACGCCGACCGGCGGCCACTACGAGTTCACCGGCCGCAATGTCGCGGCGATGACCGACGACGAATTGGCGGAGATCCGCAATCACGAGATCGGTTTCGTGTTTCAAACGTTCAATCTGCTGCCCCGGGCGAGCGCTCTCCGCAACGTGGAGCTGCCGCTCATCTACGCGGGCGTGCCGGCGCACGAGCGGCTGGAGCGCGCGCGCCTCGCCCTGGAGGAGGTCGGCCTGGGCAATCGGCTGCTGCACAAGCCGGCCGAACTTTCCGGCGGCCAGCGCCAGCGCGTGGCCATCGCCCGGGCGCTCGTCAACCGGCCGTCGA
>CAZWMF010000659.1:0-2357 GCA_964634535.1 uncultured Opitutaceae bacterium
AGGGCTTTGCGGCCCGCCAGGTGGCGGAAGCCGATGGCGCAGCCGCGGTATGGTCGGACGGGCATTTTACGTACGCGCTGGCAACCCGTGCGGCGTCGGCGGTGCTGCAGCGGTTGCTCTAGGGCGGACGGAAACTTCAGCAGTCGGTCGGCGGACAATCGGGAAGCGCCGTTTAGGGTATCGCTGGGAGCGTAACGTTTGCCGACGAAGGGGTGATTGGCTGAGGGTTCGCGATCGGAGGCCAGGGCGACTGGACCAGGTCCTGTGGGTCGATCCAGAGATAGGATGGACCGCCCAAATATCGGACGCGGACCGTGGAGGGCGTCGGTCCTGGCGTCGTGGGGTTGGTGGGCGAGGGTGAGGGCGTCGGCGTGGGACCGGGATTCGACCCGGGATTGCCCGGACGGCCCGGCGTGGGGTTCGAGGGGTTGCCGGGTGGGGAGGTCACGGTGAAGCTTTGAGCGCCCAACGTGGCGGCGACGGCGTAGAGCGAATCGGTTGCGATTGCCGTGAAGGTGTGAGTGCCGGTGGCTAGGATGGGGACGGTCCAGGAAAACGACCAGCCTGAGGCGGTGATATCCAGGGGCGACCATCCGCCCCAGGACAAGTTGGCCGATTGGACGTCGGGGCGGGAGCTTCCAAGAGTGGCGTTGAACGTGCCGCCAGCGCCTCCGTCTACCTGGATTTGTACGGACGACAAGGGAGCGCCGGACTGGGCGTCGGCGGCCCAACCGGAGCCATTGATCGTGTCGCCAGCGGATGCGGTCAATGGCGATATCGCGTCGAAGGCGCCGACCGGTGAGCGGGGCGTGACGGTAAGCGTGTACGGTCCGGCGAGGTTGGAGGGGTTGAACGTGCCGTCGCCGTCCCGGGCCACCCAGAACTGAAAGTTGCCGGGAACGGGCGGGGTCCAATTGGGGACCCAAACGGCGGCCGGTGAATTGCCCGGACTCGGGCCCAGGTTCGTGCCCACATAAGCCGAGGCTCCACCATCCCAGTTGGTGCGACCGCCGATGCAGAATTGCCAGCCTCCGGTGCCCGAGCCGCCGGAAAAGCTGGGCGTAAATGGGCTGGAGTAGAAAGGTAGCGTGGCGTCGGTCGAACTCGCGGGTGATTGGCTGAGCTTTCCGGTGATCGTGACCGTTTCGGTGATGGTTGCCGATTGGGCGCCCGCGGCGTCGACCGCCCAGGCGGTGTAAGTGACGACGCCGGGTGGGTCGGTGGACGGGTTTTGGGAATTGCCGGAGTAGCCGTCGCCGCCGGAGGCGTAGGCGAAGGGCTGGTTATTTTTGTTAATGTCGACGGCGACGAGATTGCCGTTGTCGTCCTGGGCATCGGCCGAAATCACGTACGATTGGCCAGCGATGACCTGCGTGGGATTGACGGTGCCAAAGGGGCTCGTCCAGGAGATCCGGGGTGGATCGTTGGCTGGACCGGTGTTCACGGTGGCGGTGCTGCTCTCGATGGGGTAGTCGCCTTGGCTGCCGCCGCCCTGGTTGTAAATGTAGACGTAGACGAAGACGCGGAAGTTGGTGAACGGCGGGAGGCTCGTCTGGTCGTAGGTCCAGGTGAAGGTGTAGCTGGGGCTGGGGCCGGGGTTGGGTGTATTGATCGGTTGGTAGGGCCATCCCGTGTCGCTGAAGCCTCCATTCAGCGCCGCGGGCGACCATGAGCCGGTGGCGTCCTGCTGTTCGAGCCAGACATCCATGCCGAAAACGCCCTCGGATCCGCGGGGCCAAAAGGGCGGGACCGAATAAACGAATTGTCCGCGGGAGTGGTCGGTGAATCCGAAGCGGCTCGAGTAGGGGTAGGTGAGGGTCAGGGACGCGCCGCCGTGATCGGCGCCGTAGACCGCGTCGGGGAAGGGATCGTTGGTGCTGATCGGAGTGTGATAGGTGTTACCGTCAGGAGTGATCCATTGGGTGGGCGCCGGATCGCCGGCGTGGAGACGGGTGGCGACCAGGAGCGCGCAGACCGCGACAGCGAGGAGCGTTCGCACGAGGGCATAATAGCAACCCCGCCTTGGCTACGCTACGGCGTGGGAAACTCCGCCTTTGTTGTACTCCTGCGCTAGATGCTTCCCTTATCGGTTTTGAGGGAGTCAGCGGCTCAGAAGAGGGATTGCTGATTGGGGGCAGCGGGAGCGGGGTCGACGGGCGAGGTCAGGTGACGGGGTGGGCGGGTCGTGCGTTGAGCGACGGCCTGTTCCCGGTCGGCGACGATGCGCGTGCAGATGGACTGGACGTGCAACTTGAGCCATTGGGCGGTGTTGCCGCCGGGTGTGTAGTTGGCGGGGCCATAATGGTCGATTCGGCCGACCGAGCGGAGGAGGTCGTTCTGCGCGAATTCCTCCGGCC
>CAZWMF010000660.1:0-749 GCA_964634535.1 uncultured Opitutaceae bacterium
TTCTCGCCGGGCCAGATCGACATGATTCTCAAGAAGGCCCAATCCTACCACCAGCTGTTGCAGGTCAACCGGCTGCTCAGCGACCCGGGCGACGACGGCGACGCGTTGGTCGGGCGCGGTCCGGCCATGCTGCGCCTGCGCCAGTTGATCGAGCGCGTGGCGCCCACCGACGCAACCGTGTTCATCAGCGGCGAAAGCGGCACGGGCAAGGAGATGATCGCGCGCGAAATCTACCGGCGCAGCCCGCGCCGCCAGCAGCCGTTCATCAAGGTCAACTGCGCGGCGATTTCCGAGACCCTGATCGAGAGCGAGTTTTTCGGCCACGAACGCGGGGCGTTCACCGGCGCTACCGAACGGCGGGAGGGCCGTTTCGAGCTGGCCCACAACGGGACGCTGCTCCTCGACGAGGTGAGCGAAATCACGGCGGGCCTCCAGGCCAAGCTCCTGCGGGTCCTGCAGGAGCGCGAGTTCGAGCGGGTGGGCGGCAACCGGACGATCAAGGTCAACGTGCGGATTCTGGCGACGTCCAACCGCGACCTGCTCAACAATGTCACCCAGGGTCATTTCCGGCAGGATCTCTATTACCGGCTGAACGTGTTTCCCGTGACCGTGCCGCCGCTGCGCGAACGGCCCGAGGATATCCCGCTCTTGGCCGATCACTTCCTGCGTCGGTTCGCCCGCAAACACGGGGTCAAGGTCACCGGTTTTGCCGACTCGGCCCGCCAGGCGATGATGGCGTATCGCTGGCC
>CAZWMF010000660.1:759-2353 GCA_964634535.1 uncultured Opitutaceae bacterium
GCTTCGCCCGCAAGCACGGGGTGCGCGTCCACGGCATTTCCGACGCCTGCCTGGCGGCGCTGCAAGCCCATCGCTGGCCGGGCAATGTGCGCGAGTTGCAGAACGTGGTGGAGCGCGCGGTTATCCTTTCGGAAAATGGCCGCTCGGTCACGGCCGTGGCGCTGGGTCTTGCCGTGCCCGAGGGCGCCGTATTCGTGGCGGACGAGCCGTTGCCGGAGGAGCCGGTGGTGGCGGAGTCGGCCGAGGCGGCCGGCAAGGGGGATGGAGCGGGCAATTCCGGGGTCGCGGTGACCTCGGCCAACGGAACGGTGCTGTCGATCGCCGAACTGGAAAAGCAGGCGATTCGCACGGCCCTGGTGCAAACCGACGGCAACCGGACTCAGGCCGCGCTCTTGCTCGGCATTAGTATCCGCACGTTGCGCAACAAGTTGCAAGAGTATCGCGAAGCGGGCGACCCGGTCGAGTGCGCCACGGGCGAGGATTGAGCCGGGGGCGGGCCCGGCCCCGCACGGCGGCTCCGGTCAAAAAAAAGAGCGTGAATCCTTAACCGGCGCTCTGCCGGGCCGATAGACAGGGGAGCGGGCCGACTGTGCGTCCGCGTCCTTTTCCCCCTTATGCCCGCAACTGAGGAAATTTCCGAAAGCCTGATCCGCGATAATATCATTCGGGCGGTGGCCGACGTCTTCAACACCATGCTCAATCGGACGATCGAGCTCCACGGGGCGCCGGTGACGGCCGATGCGGACGAACACATTGTCGCCGGTCCGCCGGGCGGCGAGAACCGACCTCACATCGTCGGCACCGTGGGCTTTCTCGGCGACATCGACGGGCTGATCTATTTTTATCTCGACGCCGAATTCGCACGGACATTGACCTCGGCGATGCTCGGGCCGGACAACCACCCGGACGACGCGGTCAACGACGCGATCGGCGAACTGACCAACATGATTGTCGGTGTATTCAAAAACGGTCTGTGCGATGCGGGCTACTCGTGCAAGCTCACCATTCCCTCGATCCTGCGAGGCCGGAACTTCTGCGTCGAGCCGATCGGGGCCGCCCGCCGTTACGTGTACGGATTCCAATCCCAGGGCAACCGCGTCATCGCGGACATCCTGATTAAGAACGATCAGTAAGGCCGAGACCCCATGCGCAATAAAGTCCTGACTGTAGACGACTCCAAGACCGTTCGCATCATTGTGCGGAAGGCGTTCAAGTCGTTCGACTGCGAAATCCTGGAGGCCTCGAACGGGGTCGAAGGGCTGTCGATGGCCGCTAAGGAGATGCCCGACTTGATCCTGCTCGACGTCACCATGCCGGTGATGGACGGAGTGGAAATGCTGACGAAACTCAAGTCCGACCCGCAGCTCAAGGGCATCCCGGTGATGATGCTCACCGCCGAGGGCGGCCGCGAGCACGTGCTCAAGATCGCCAAGATCGGCGTGCGCGACTACATCGTGAAGCCGTTCAAGGAGGACATGTTGGTGGACAAGGCCGGCCGCATCATCGATCTGAAGCCGCTGGCGGAGGGCCCGGCCAAGGTCCGGTCGATTCTCGATGCGGTGGACATTCTCGTGGTCGAGGACAAGCCGGCCAT
>CAZWMF010000661.1:0-2351 GCA_964634535.1 uncultured Opitutaceae bacterium
CACGTGGCCGGGCGTGTTGAACACGGAAACCTCCAAACCGCCATAGCTCAAGGTCTCGCCTTCCGCGATCGGCCGGCCGCAAGGCGCGCTCGCTCCCTGCGGAATGAACGCCACCGCGGCGCCAAACCGGGCCATCACGGCGCAGAGAGCACCGGCGTGCTCGGTCTCGACATGCGTCAGGAAGATCGCGGTCAAATCGCGCACCTCGGCCGGCCAGGCGGCCGCCAGCGCGCCGATGCCCGAGCCCGTGTCGAACAAAATTCCCCGGCCCGATCCGGGTTCGGAAACGAGGTACGCGTTCACGACGCCGATTCCGTGGGTCATCGACAATGGCCACACGGTGAAGGGCAGACCCTGAACCTCCGGCAAGGGATATTGCCCGCACCCGAGGGCGCACAGCCCCACCTCGTTCAGGCCGAGGGCCGCCGCCAGCCGTCGCAGCTCGTCCACGGCCAAACCGGGCCGGTAGTCGATCGCGTCGCGGATCTTGGCCAACGGGACCCGCGAACGGCGGGCCAATTCGTCTTCGCTCATGGCCGCCCGGCGCAGCGCCTTTTCGAGGACGTCGCCGATTTCATCTTCGAGAGGAGGAAGAATCGGCATATTCATGAGACCCAGTGTAGCCATCTCCGTGCCATTGAACAGAAAGAACGCCGCCACTATTCCTGGGTGTTTTTACGGATGGAGATGCGCACGGCAAACTTGTCCTGGAGGCGCGGGGCGGCCAACGTGCTTGTATGGATGCGGTTCAACACGAAGTTCTGGACATTTTCACGCGCACCCGCGCGCTCCTGCAGGGACACTTTGTCCTGCGCTCGGGCTTGCACAGCGGGCATTACTTCCAATGCGCCCAGGTCTGCCAGCATATGGACGCGGTCGAGCGCCTCGGTGAACTGCTGCTCGCCAAGGTCCGGGCCCAGTCCGTGCATTTTGAAACGGTGCTCGCCCCGGCCATGGGCGGACTCGTGATCGGCCAGGAAGTCGCGCGGCGGGCGGGAGTCCGTTACATTTTTGCCGAAAAGGAGAACAATACCTTGGTCCTGCGGCGCGGGTTTTCCTTTCGGCCGGGAGAACTCGTTCTGGTCGTGGAGGATGTCGTGACCCGCGGGGGCCGGGTCCAGGAGTGCCTAAACCTGATCCGGGCGGGGGGCGGCCAAGCCGTCGCGGTCGCGATGCTCGTCGATCGCAGCGCCGGGGCGACCCGCTTCGACGTGCCGGCGGTGAGCCTGCTCGAGTTGAGTTTCCCCACCTTTGCCGCCGATGCCCTACCGGCGGCCCTCGCCCGCCTGCCGGTGGAAAAGCCCGGCAGCTAGTTAGTTTCGGATCGGGACGGTGAGGTAGGTCAAGCCGCCCTGGTAATACACGAGGAATAAATTGCGCCCGTTTTGCAGGAGCGAACGGGCGGTGGCCAGATCCGACACCACCGTGCGGTTGATCGCCACGATGACCATGTTCTTGGTCAGCCGATCCGCAAACGGGGAGTCGTCGGCCACCGCGGTGATCAAGAGCCCGCCGATGCGCCCATCGATCCCCAACTGAGCCCGGTCGGCATCGGTGAGGACTTGCACGGTCACGCCGGTGACCAATGCGTTAGGATTGTCGTCGGCCTCGCCCAGCGTCACCGTGACGACGAGCGGGGCGCCCTTGCGCAGAACCCGCATGGCCACCCGGCTGTTCGGGGCATACTCCGAGATCACCAGACGCATCTCCTCGAGGGTCGTCACCGCCTTCTGGTCCACCGCCAAAATCACGTCGTCGCTGCGCAACCCGGACCGGTCGGCCGGACTGCCCGGCGTCACGTCGGTCACGATGACGCCCGTGCCGTCGCGCGGCAGGCCGATCTGCTCGGCGATGTCCGCGGTCACGGTCTGCCCGTTCACGCCGAGATAGCCCCGGCTCACCTTGCCGGTCGCCACCAGACTCGTCATCACATTGGCCGCCAGATTGACGGGCACGGCGAAGCCGATGCCGATATTGCCCCGCGAGGGCGAGACGATGGCGCTGTTGATCCCGACGAGCCGGCCCTTGGCATCGACCAACGCGCCGCCGGAATTGCCCAGGTTGATGGCCGCGTCGGTCTGGATGTAATTCTCGTAGCCGTTGACATCCTTAAGAATGCCCAGGTCGCTCCGGCCCTTGGCCGAAACGATGCCCATCGTCACGGTCTCGCCGACTTCGAGCGGGTTGCCCACGGCAAACACGATATCGCCCACCCGCAGTTTGTCGCTGTCGGCCAGGACGACCGACGGCAGGCTGGCCGCGTCGATTTTGATGACCGCGACATCGGTCTTATCGTCGGTGCCGATCAGGTGTCCGACGAGCCGGCGGCCGTCGCTCAGCGCAACCGTGAG
>CAZWMF010000662.1:0-2349 GCA_964634535.1 uncultured Opitutaceae bacterium
ATTATTACCCGTGGCCCTTTTATCATGGATGGTGTAATCCCGCATCTCATCCAGCGCTTTGTCGTTGATCTTGAAACCTCGACTCCTGGCCTCGGTCTGGGCCCAAATGCTCATCGCAACGTGATGACAGGAGGCACATTTCCATTGTTGCCGCCACTCCATGGCGCCCTTCTCACTGAACACCAAACTACGTTCCACCGCTTGGCGCGCCTGTTCGGTGCTTGGTGGGGCGGCGGGCACTTCGAGAGCAACCCCGAAGGTGATGGCAATTGCGATGATCGAGCTCAGCATGTCTCTCCTCCTATTACGGCGTCCGCGTTCGTCGACACGCGAATCGTCGAGCCGTCGCCGGTCTGATTCGTGCGCTGTACCAGCCCCTATCGCTTTTCCCGCTCGGGCAGGCCAGCTTGCAGTCGGAGAACGCGCAGGGCAAACTCCACCGGCGCGCCCACCCAAAGCTCGCTAGATCGGAAACCGGCGACCACGGGCCGTTGCAGAGAGGCGCGATGCAACGAGTCGCCAACCATCAGGTATTCCCAGGCACCCACGAACAGGCAGTGACCTTTGGATTTTTACGGCATTGCCTTAGGGTAACTGGCGGCAGATCGCCCAGCAAGCGATTTCGGTTAGCTAACGGGCTGTTCCGCATCAGAGCGCCGTTCGCTTGGCTGGAAGGATTTGCCGTGGCGATAGCGCCCACGGCAGGATCATGTCCTTCTCGACTCGATCGGGCGGCCCCGTCTAAAGCCGTCCTTGTCGTGTGGCCAATGTCGAAGAGACCAGAATCCAACCAATAGACATATGCGCGGGCGATCGCCGACAAGGAAAAGCGGCCCTCCGCAACTAACGCGCGGGCAAGCATCAAGGCCAACTCGGAGTCATCGGTGGGCTGTCCGCCGAGCGTTCCCCAATGGCCGCCATCGTGCAAGAAACGCACGCCATTGGGATACTTCATCGCGATTTCTTTCGGGCCAGAGAACTCAACGAGTCCTCCCAGCGCGTCGCCAGCAAGTTGTCCGAGGAGACAACCTTGCGCCCGTTCCAGCAGTTCTCGATTGGCGATCGAAAGACCACGCTCGGGCGTCGCGAGTTTTAAAGGGCATGGGTCGGTGGCCGATTTGCGGAAGACTGAACTCCAATCGGTTTTTGCCAGGCGAGCAGCAATCGCCGGGGCACCTCCGCTGCAAATCTTGCCACAACCGCTTGCGCCCTCGACAGAATAATGCACGGGCTGTCCGGAACCATCTACCAATTCGCCCCCGACGGCGCGGACCAACGCATGGCCGGCGGCATAATCCCAGCCACAGGGGCCGTTCAACGAAACGCAGGCGTCCGCTTCGCCCGCCGCCACCAGCGCCAATCGATAGGCGATGCTCGGCACGCTACGAAAGCGGGCCGGTGAAACGCAGGCAAGATTAGCGGCGGAATTGTTGTCGGCCGCCTGGGACACGAGGACCGTGTGTTCGGGACGAAGTTCGGCGGGCCAAGCAGCCCGCGAGACGATCTGGTCATTACGCCTGAATGATTCTCCTTCGGCCCACGCGAACAGGTCGCCAAGATCATTCGGAGCCCCAAAGGCATACACGACGCCCAGAACCGGCACTCCCGCACGAAGCAAGCCAATGGATACGGCTGAACCACGGTGGCCTTGTAAGTAGGCCGCCGTTCCGTCATTGGGATCGATTAACCAGAGGTGTTTGGCGGGATCTCGGCTCGGCCGGTCCTGGCCGCGTAGTTCCTCGCCGATCATGCCGAATTCTGGGAAGGCATTGCACAACCGAGCTCGGATCGCTGCCTCGGCGATTTCGTCGATCATGGCATGCCCACCCTGGCCGCGCGGACCACCGGCCCGGTGGAATTCCTGCCGCAGTAGTTGGCCAGCTTCTAGGGCAGCGTCAACGGCTACTTGCAAAGCCGAACGGTATTCCATGCTGATTATCCTTCCTCACCGCGCGGATCGGCTTCCACCCCGTACGCGGATCGCCTTGGTTTTGTCTCCTTCTCACGGTGAGCTGCAAACCGTTACGGTGAGGCAGCCTTCAGCGCCTAGGAAGTGTTGCTGAGTATCTTGCCCTTTTCCGCCCAGGCCCGCAGCGTGTTCTGCGACACGCCCAGAATCTCGGAGGCTTCGGCAATCTGCACGTATTCGTTCAACTTGGTCATGTTGGCATTCCGAAATCGGACGGCAGAGCGCAGGCCAGCCCAGCCAACCTACCAAAGTCTGCGACCAGATGAAACCAACGAGAAGAAAGAACAGTGGAGGCTCGCTGCTTGCCCCTTTCGACCGATGAAATCGGGAGAATTTGCCGGTTCACCTGGGCAATCTGACATCCCACCGACTCGGATTGC
>CAZWMF010000663.1:0-2346 GCA_964634535.1 uncultured Opitutaceae bacterium
ACAAGCCACAATACACCTGGCCAGGATTGTTTATCGTGCTGCTGGGGATTCCGGTGTACTACATCTGGCGTCCGCGAAGTGCGACGGCTTAAGTTCCTGAGGAGAGACTCCAGAAATGTCCAATCTGCTGGCGACCAAGCCACTCGAAATGATCATGAATGAGTCCTCCGAAAGCGGGGAACATTCTCTAAAGCGGGCGCTCGGCGCGACGAACCTGATTACGCTTGGCATTGGCGCCATTATCGGGGCGGGCATTTTTGTTCTGACCGGAGCGGCGGCCGCGCAGTACGCCGGACCGGCCATCGTGCTTTCCTTTATTCTTGCGGGCATCGCCTGTGCGTTTGCCGGTCTCTGCTACTCGGAATTCGCCGCGCTGATCCCGATCGCCGGTTCCGCCTACACCTATGGTTATGCGACCTTGGGCGAGATTTTTGCCTGGATCATTGGATGGGATCTGATCCTCGAATACGCTTTTGGGGCGGCCACTGTCGCCTCCGGTTGGAGTGGCTACGTTAACAGCTTTTTGCAGGACTATGGTATTCATTTGCCCCCGTCGCTGACTGCGACTCCCGGCACGGATATGGTGATGTACAACAACCGATGGGAGCGGTTAGCGACCATTTTGCCAACACTGCAAGCCCACGGTGTCGATCCCGTCTCCCTGCCGCATGTGCAGGGGTCGTTCAACCTGATTGCCTTTATCGGCATCGTTATCGTGACCGTAATCCTCGTCATCGGTATTCAGGAATCGGCGAACTTTAACTCGGCAATCGTCATCGTTAAGGTTGCAATCGTGCTCACGTTTATTGCGATTGCGGGTGGCTTTATTCTTAAGCACCCAGACATCGCTGCCCGGAACTGGCATCCGTTCATACCTCCGAATACCGGGGAATTTGGACACTATGGTTGGTCCGGAATCGCGCGCGGGGCGGGGGTCATTTTCTTTGCCTACATCGGATTTGACGCCGTATCCACCGCGGCACAGGAGGCGAAGAAGCCACAACGTGATATGCCGATCGGCATTCTCGGTTCGCTGGTGATTTGCACAATCCTCTACATTCTGGTTTCGGGACTTCTCACTGGAATTGTTTCCTACACCACCTTGAACGTCCCGGATCCGGTTGCCGTTGGCATCGACCACACTGGCGTCCGCTGGGGCAGCGTCCTGGTGAAGTTGGGTGCGATTGCGGGATTGGGCAGCGTGATGCTGGTGATGTTGTTAGGGCAGTCTCGTGTGTTCTTCTCCATGTCGCGCGACGGACTTTTGCCGCAGTGGGCGGGAGCGGTGCACCCTCGATTCCGGACTCCCTGGATCTCGAGCATTACCGTGGGAATCTTCGTGGCAATATTCGCGTCGCTGATTCCGATTGGCATTCTGGGTGAACTGGTTAGCATCGGCACGTTGTTGGCATTCGTCATCGTGTGCGCGGGGGTGTGGATTCTCCGCGTGCGTCGTCCGGAGTTGCCTCGTCCGTTTAAAACGCCATTTGTGCCCTTCGTTCCGATCATGGGAATTCTAGTGGCCGGGCTCATGATGGTGAGTCTGCCGCTTAGCACTTGGCTGCGGCTGATTATATGGCTCGCGATCGGTATGGTGATTTACTTCGGCTATGGACGCCATCACAGCCGGGTGCAGGCGGCGCTCGAAGGGCGCAAGTAAATTAGCGCAGCGAGGGAGGCGAACATGCCCGTGAATTCGAGAGCCCTTATGCTGGGCATTGTGCTGTCTTTACTGGCCAGTGTTTCCACAATTTCATCGGCGCAGACGGCCAGGTCGCAAGCATCGGCCGACGAAGAAGCAGTCTGGAAGCTTGAGCGCGCGTACTGGGGCTACGTTCAAGACAATAACTTGACTGCGTATCGAAGCCTGTGGCACGAAGACTTTCTTGGTTGGCCGGCGGTCAGTCCCTCGCCCGTTGGCAAGGACCACATCACCGATTGGATCACTTCACAAACCGCGAAGGGCTTGGCTTTCAAGTCCATAGAATTCAAACCCGCGAGAATTCAAGTGACCGGGAACATCGTAGTGGCCTCCTACTGGATCACGTCTAAATGGATGGACAAAGCAGGCAAAGGAGACGCGCATAAACTCCGCATCATCCATACGTGGCTCAAGGACGGGAAAGATAGAGAGTGGCGGATCATTGGCGGCATGTCAATGCCGGAACCTGAGCCTCGCCAGAACTGACAAAGCTCAGGCAGGCGAGGCCGCCTGTCGCTCCGTCGCCCTGCTATTCTTCGTGCACTTTCCTGGCGATCTTCGTCACCAGCGTTCGCGGCGAGAATCTCACCGACTGCGCTAAGAGCCAGTTCTTGAATCCTGAAATCACCACAGGTTTGCCAGCC
>CAZWMF010000664.1:0-2344 GCA_964634535.1 uncultured Opitutaceae bacterium
CGTCCGCCTCGCATTTGGTCAACATCTCGGCGCGCGCATTCGTGAACACCGGATCGGGTGTCCTGGTGGCGGGTTTCGAGATTTCGGGCACGAGCTCGGAGACGGTTTTGATTCGCGGGATCGGCCCCGCGCTGGGCTGTTTTCATCTGACCGGCGTGCTGGCGCGCCCGCAATTGACGTTATTTGACAGCTCGGACGCGGTGATCGCGTCGAACACCGGGTGGAGTAGCCCCCCGGTGGCGGGCTTCTCGACCACTGCGGCCGGCATCCAATCGGCCAGTCCGGCCGTCATGAACAGCGTCTACGCCTTCAACCTTCCCGCGGGCTCGGCCGATTGCGCCCTGGTGGTGACCCTCCCGCCCGGCGGTTACACGGCCCAGGTCAGCGGCCTGAGTAATTCGACGGGCGTCGCCTTGGTGGAAGTTTACGACGTGCCGTGATTTCAAACCACGTCGATTGAGCGGCCGCCCTGACCGGCGAGCTGTACGGTGCCCGCCATTCGCGGCTCCAGCCAACCCCGCAGCACCTTGTCTGAGGGGTTACCGATGCGTAGCCAAACGATCGCCGGGCCGGCTGCGGCCTATTTCGCATCGCACCGCAAAGTCTTCGTCCTTGGTGATGATCGCAGCCGCCATCCGCAACGCGTGCTCCCAGATCGGCCCGTCGGTTGCCTCGCGGAGTCCGACATCCTCGACGTGGACGGCGTGATGCCCGACTTCCCGCAACCAAGCGGCCAGTGCCGGAGGCAGTTGGGCGTCTATCAGGAACTTCACTTGGCCAGCGAAAGAACGGCGTGATCGACCTGCGCTGCAGCGTATTCCAGGCTAGCCTGGATGTCCGCTCGCTCAAGGTACGGATAGCTTTCGAGGATCTCTGCCTCGGTCGCGCCCCCGGCCAGCATGTCGAGCACGTCCTTGACACGGATGCGCAAGCCCCGGATGCACGGACGACCGCCGCACTGGTTCGGGTTGAAAGTGATGCGCTGCATCTGGCTGCGCATGTCCCCAAGTTGCCGATAGCCTCTTTCTCGGCAAGGTCGGCTTCCGACTCGGCCGGCTAGCCTCTGCCCGGACCCGCCGAATCCTCGAGAAGATTCGTCTTTCAGGCCGATTCGATTCGAGTCGAACCAATCCGGGAAGCCGACGTCTACGGCGGTGTGCGCGTGCGCTTGATCGCGACGCTCCGGACGGGCGGTAGCACGATAAGATTGTCAATCTATTCTTGAAAAACAATGCTAACCGCTTAGCATCGTTACATGCGTCATACTACGATGAGTCGGCGGGGAGGCAGGGCCTCATCTGAGGCCAAGACTCGAGCGAACCGGGCCAAGGCCTTCGCCTACTGGTCGCGCGTTAGATCGGGTGCAATTCCGGCCCCGAAACGTCACAAAAAGCCTCCCCGGCCCGAAGCGATCGCTGAAGTCCTGGCGCCGTATTGCCGGGAGAAAGGCATCATCCGTCTCCAAGTTTTCGGCTCGGTTGCCCGCGGGCAGGCGCGCCAGGGTAGCGACGTGGATCTCATTGCCACGTTCGACCCGGCCCGGATGCCTCATGGGCTCGGTTTTTTTGCGATCGCCGACGAAATCGAATCCCTGCTGGGCGTCCCCGTCGATTTGCTGACGCCGGAGACGCTCGCGGAGATGACCAACCCGTTCCGCAAGAACTCGATCATCGCCGACGCCCGTGAAATCCTCGCGCTCTAAGCCGTCCCACTCCCAGGCGGCGTATCTGCTGGACATGCTCGACTCGGCGCAGGCCGTGCAGAAGTACGTGGCCGGAGTCACCGCCGAGGCATTTTGGGACGACGCGGAGAAGCGGGACGCGGTGGCCATGCGAATCGGCGTTATCGGCGAGGCGGCTCGGCACGTGACGGCGGCCACGGCGGCCCAGCTAAAGGAGATACCATTCCCCTTGATTCGCGGAATGCGGAATCGAATCGCCCACGACTATCAGGACATCGATTACCGCGAGGTTTGGAATGTCGCCCAAATGGACATTCCGAAATTGGTTGCTGCGCTGGCGGCGTATTTCCTGGCCAATCCACCTCCGACGCCGATCAAAACCGCCCTTGAGATCACCCGCGAAGAGAAATCGTCAGCGTTGGAGAATCTGACCGGCCCCACCCCAGTGCCGCCCGGTCAAGGCTGACCACGCGAATCACCGGAGGCGGTTAAGCAAGGTTAAGCACGCAGTACTACCGACTGCGCCGCTTCGCTCCGGGAAAACAGCCGTTTGCAACCCGTTCTGCCCCCAGGCTACCGAGGAGGGTTCGATTCCCTCGTGGCGCACCAATTATTTGCGAAGCGAATAATTGCCGCGCTGTCCAGCAAGCACGCAGCACAACC
>CAZWMF010000665.1:0-2341 GCA_964634535.1 uncultured Opitutaceae bacterium
CACCAGCGCCGCGGACGAGGCGCTCAATCTGGACCGGCATTGGCGCAACGCCCGAGTCCACACCGTGCACGACGCCAATCAGTGGCGCTACCACGCCGCCGGCGTCTGGTTTCTCAATGGCGTCGCCCCCGGCAAGCCGCTCCGCCGCCTCGCGCAAGATCCGGTTGGCCCCTCCTCCCCATGATCACCCTGCACCATGTCACCAAGACATTTGCCACGCCCGGCGGCCCGCTGCGGGCAGTGGACCATGCCTCCCTGCACATCGACTCGGGCGATGTTTTCGGGGTCATCGGCTTCAGCGGCGCCGGCAAGTCCACGCTTCTGCGCACCATCAATTTACTCGAGAAGCCCGACCCCGATCCGCGGTTGAGCATCGTCATCGACGGCCAAGAATTGACGCGCCTGGCGAAGGCCGACCTGAACCGGGCCCGCCGCTCGATCGGGATGATTTTTCAGCATTTCAATTTGCTCAACAACCGGACCGCGGCCGAAAACGTGTCCTTCCCGCTGGAAATCGCCCAGGTGCCGAAGCCCGAACGCCGACGCCGCGTGGCCGAGTGTTTGGACATCGTCGGCCTGACCGACAAGGCTGGCGCGTATCCGGCCAAGCTCAGCGGCGGCCAAAAACAGCGGGTGGCCATCGCGCGGGCCATCGCCAACGCGCCCAAGGTGCTGCTGTGCGACGAGCCCACCTCGTCCGTCGATCCCCAGACGACCGGGGTGATCCTGGCGTTCCTCAAGCAGATCAACGAGCGATTTGGCATCACCATCGTCCTGGTGACCCACGAAATGAGCGCCGTGAACGCGATCTGCAACAAGGTCGCCGTCATGGAAGGCGGCCGCATCGTCGAAAACTTCGAATTGCGCGACACCGCCTACATCCCGCTCTCCGGGATCGCCCGCCACCTGTTGAAGGATCGGGCGGTGGGGGTGACCGCCTTGGACGAATTTTTGCCCCACATCTAAGACCCGCCCATGAAACTCACCGACCACCGTCAGTTTGGCCGCACCGGCATCAAGATCTCCCCGCTCACGCTCGGTTGCATGATGTTCGGCCGGCGCACCGAACTCGAGCCGTCGCTCCGGATCATCGACCGGGCGATCGACGCCGGAATCAACGTGCTCGACACCGCCAACGGCTACGCGCGGGGCCGCAGCGAAGAATTCACCGGCGAGGCCCTCAAGCGAAACGGAAAGCGTGGGCGGATCATCCTCGCCACCAAGGTTCACTTTCCGATGGCGGACGACGATCCCAACCAACGAGGCGTTTCCCGCCGCCATATCATCGAACAGGCGGAGGCGAGCCTGCGCCGACTGCAGACCGACTATATCGATCTCTATCAGATTCACCGTCCGCATCCGGAAGTGGCCATCGATGAAACCCTGCGCGCCCTTGACGATCTTGTGCGGGCGGGCAAGGTCCGCTACATCGGCACGACAACGTTTGCGGCCTGGCAGGTGGTCGAAACGCTCTGGGCCAGCAAGGAGCTCCACCTCAACCGCGTTGTCTCCGAGCAACCGCCCTACAACCTGCTCGACCGGCGCATCGAACGCGAATTGATACCGGTCGCTCAAACCTTTGGCCTGGCCGTCATTCCATGGAGTCCGATCGCGGGAGGACTGCTCACCGGCAAATACCGACGCGGCGCGCCCGTGCCAACCGATTCCCGTTATGCCGATCCCGGTCCCATCCAAGCCAAGCGATTCACCGAGACCTCGTTCGACGTCATCGAGCCGCTGTCGGCTCTCGCGGCGGAAAAGGGCGTGCCGTTGGCCCAATTGGCGCTCGCCTGGGTGGTGCAACAACCCGGAATCACGAGTCCGATCATCGGACCACGCACGCTCGAACAACTGGAGGACGCCTTGAATGCCCTGGCTGTGGCCCTGACCCCAGAGGACCTTGTACGCATCGACGCCATCATCCCGCCGGGCACTCATGTGGCGCCATTCTACGAGGCCGACCACGGTCCGTCCCTTCACCGCTGGTGAGGCGGCGATCTCATCCTCAACGACCTAAACTCCTCAGTGCAGTTGAACCCAGCGCCCCCCGCTAACCCAAATTCCGCCAACCTCCGTGTCGCCCCGGGTCCTGCCGGCTCGGCGTTGAAGCACCATAGGGTTTGGATTGACTGCCAAGCCTCAATCCGGCTGAGCTACCGCCCGCCTTGGTCCCCGCCTAGCCGATACCCAGCCGGCCAACTCGATCGCCGAAACGGCGCCTGGCATGCCTTGATCCGGTCCCTTCAAATTCCATGTCCAAAATCGTTCTGATATCTGGCAGCCCATCGGCTGCCTCCCGATCCGCCGGCATCCTCCACAACGCACGCCAAGTCCTGACGAG
>CAZWMF010000666.1:0-2334 GCA_964634535.1 uncultured Opitutaceae bacterium
TGCCGGGATCGTGGTCCAAATGCTCGAACCCGTAGGATCCTCGGACGGCCAAAACGACCCGATACTGGCCGCGCTGATATTCCTCCGCCGCCTTTTGCAGATCATAGGTCGAGAGCCATCCATCGATAACCAGAATATCGCTAGGTACCGGCCTAGAAATAGCAAGGAACGGATAAAGGCAACGGCAACCTACGACGAGGAGCCCGACGGCCACTGCGACCGCGAGCAGACTTCCGCGCCACGTCGGTACCCACGCCTCGCGGCGAATAAGCAAACCTGCGAGGGCGGTGCGTTTGGGCGTGGTCATGACACGGCGCGAAGCCGCCAAACCTCCAGGCAGCAGGCGGATCGGCGGACGTCAAGGCCGGGCGGCGGCAATCGGATGGCCCGGGCCGCCCGCGGACGGAGGTCTTGCCCGGTGCTTGGCGGCGGGATTTGTCCGGACGCTGGTCCCGCCGAGTTGATTTCCGATTCCGCGCGGTTCAATTCCGCTCAGCAAAATCACGGAACCTCGTAAACTTCGACCAGCGCGACGCCGGTCGTGCCGCCGACTCCGCTGATTTGGGCGGTATAGGACCCGGGGGCAAGTGTTGCGAGCATCGCTGTGTCCTTGGAATTGGCCGGCAGGGAGAAGGCGTAGACTTGATTGAACGCATTCGAGAGCGTCGCGGAACCGCCCCAGCTGGAATTGGTGGCGATCGGATTCCCCAGGTGGTCGAACAAGGTCAGCATCGGATTTGCCAAAACCCCGCTTACGTTGAATGACGCCAATGTGGGCCCGACTCCCCGGATCAGCACTTGTTCGGGCGCATTGCCCGAGACCACGAACCCGGCCGTCAAATAGTTGGACGAGGTCGCCCCTACTTGGGCGCGGGCGGAGATATTGATCAATCGGCTCGCCGAAATCGCTCCATCGATATCGTAGAGTTCGACTAAAGCCACTCCTGTCGTGTTGGATGCGCCGGACACCTGGCCAGTGTAGGCCGCCGGCAACACCGAGGAAATGAGGACCGTATCGTTGGAATCCACGGGCAGCGTAAACGCCCCCAACTGGGTGAACAACGCCGTCACTGCGGAGCTGCCGCCCCACCGGTAGTTGGATTGTAAGACGGAATCGGCCGTGTTGTAGAGGGCCAGCACCGGGCTGGCGAGGTAGCCCGCCACGCCGAAGGGGGCCAGTCCTGGGCCTATACCGCGAATCAACAATGTCTTAGGTCCATTCGTAACCACGAAGCCGGCGACGAGAACGCCCGAGCCGGTGCCGCAAACCGCGCGGGCCGACAGGTTGATCAGACGCGTGGTGGAAACCACGGCATCGGCAATCCCGGAAAAAATGACGGGTTGGGGACCTTGCAACACCAAATTGGCCGTCAACTGAGCTTGGCTCGACACGGCGAGCGTGATCGCCGCACCGCCGACCGTCGTGCCGGTCAGAACGCCGGAACTGTTCAACACTCCGGCGACGGCATCGCCGGTGCTGCCTGCCACCTCGAGTGCGTAAATTTGGCCGTCGCCGCCGACTACGGCGTAGGTCGTGGCGCTCGTGCTGGTCCCGAGGGCCGGGGCGGTGTAAAAGCCGCTGGGCACGGTTTGGCCCAAACCGGGATCCACCGAACCCGTAAACGAGGTGCCGACCGCGACTCCCGTGACCTGGCCGCTGGCGATCTGGCCCGAAAATGCAGTTCCTGATACGAACGGGCGCCGGCGCGACGCCGACGACACCGCGCTGCCGGTGGCCGCGCCGAACGAGCCGCTGGCGCCGACCACGATATCCTGCACGACCGGCGTGCCGCCGGTAAAGGTGATGAACACTCCGGTGTTGTCCGGACGCACGTACAGGGCCCAATTGGCCCCCGAGCTCAACGTGCCGAAATAGACCCCGGAAAACGTCACCGAATTGACGACGAGCACGAGCGGAGCCGTCCCCGTTCCCTGCGCATTGGTCGCGCTGAGCTGGATATCGGTCGTGCCCAGTTGCCCCGCCGTCGGCGTGCCGGTGATGACGCCAGTGGCCGGATTGACGCTGAATCCCGCCGGCAAATTGGTGGCCCCGAAGCTCGCGGGCTGATAACTGGCCGCGATGGTGTAGGTGAACGGCTGGCCGACCGTCGCCGCCGCGCTGTCCGCGCTCGTGATCACCGGGCTGACCGCCGGCGTGACGATCAGGAGCGCGGGCGAGGTCGCGGTCGTGCCCACCAGGTTCGTGGCGAGCACCCGATATTGGAGGCCGCCGAGGTTTGTACCCGATCCTGTGATCGTGAGGGTCGGGGTGGTGACGCCAGAATAGAAGCCGCCGTTCGCCAGATTCGACCAAGCCAGGCCGCCGTCGGTGGT
>CAZWMF010000667.1:0-2333 GCA_964634535.1 uncultured Opitutaceae bacterium
CTGGAAAACGACGCGCAGGCTATGCAGCAGGACCGCGAGGTGGTCCCGGCGATTGCCGGACGGAGATTCCGCGGCGAGGTGGAGAGCCTGCGGACGTCATTGCTGCGCCTGCTTGAGACCTTGCAGCTGCACGCCAGCTCGCAGGACCTGCTGACCAAGATTGCCACGACGTATATCAACCTCCCGTTGGAGGCGGTCGAACCGGCGATTCACAGTTCGCTCGGGGAAATGGGGGCGTTGGTCTCGGCCGATCGGGTTCAGATCTTCGACTATGACTTTGTCCGGCAGGTCTCCCGTTCCACCCATGAATGGTGTCGCGCGGGCGTTGATTCCCGATGGGCCGACCTTCAGGCGTTGCCCCTGGGGGTCTTCCCCGCCTGGATCCTGGACCGGCACCGCCGCGGCGAATCGGTCTTCGTGGCCGAGGTGCGCTCGCTGCCACCCGGCGCCCTGCGGGAGGTGCTCAATGCGGGCGGCACGCGGAGCGCTTTGGCTGTGCCATTGTTGAGCTTCGGCGAATGCCTCGGCTTCGTCTCCTTTGCATGGACACGATCGTCGCATGCCTATTCCGCGAGCGAACAGCGCCTGCTGGCGGTGTTCGCCCACATGTTAGTGAACATCCGGCAGCGCCAGCGGGCGGAGATCGTTCTGCGCGAGAGCGAAGAAAAATTCGCGACGGCGTTTCGCGAATCCCCCGGAAACATCGCCATCCGTGACTTAGAGCAGGACCGGTTTTTGGATGTGAACGATCATCTTCTGGCGATGATGGGCTACACCCGGGAGGAGGTCGTCGGCCATTCTCTGCGGGAACTCGGGTGGATGACGGAAGCGGATCACGAGGAGATCGGTCGGTTGCTCACGACCGGGACCGGCGTACGAAATCGCGAAATGCGATTTCGGCGCCGGGACGGCAACCCCGTCTACTGTGTGTATAACGCCGCCGTCATCCAGATCGGCGGCCGGCGGTGCCTGCTGTCCACCTCGCTCGACATCACCGAGCGCAAGCGGGCGGAAAATGAAATGCGCACGCTACTGCGGACTGCTCCGGTGGGCATCGCGTCGATCAGGCACGAGCGGATCGCCGAAGCCAACGAGGCCCTGGGTGATATGCTCGGCTACACGAGGGAAGAGCTGTTGCATCAGAGTGTCCGCCGTTTTTTCCCCTCCCCGGGGGAAGAAGAGCAATTGATGCCGGATTTGCTCCGCCGCCTGGGGAACGGAGAAGCGATCGAAGCCGAATTGCGGGCGAAACGGAAGGACGGTGCCGTCATCGACCTCCTGCTGCGCCTCGCGCCGATTGATCCGGCCAGACCTGCGGCCGGAAGCGTCGGCATGGCCCTGGAGATCACGGCGCGCAAACAAGCTGCGACCCTGCAGCAGGCTAAGGCCCAAGCGGACGCCGCCAATCGCGCCAAAAGCACCTTCCTCGCCAATATGTCGCACGAGATCCGCACCCCGCTGAATGCGATCCTTGGCTTTGCGCAGTTGCTGGGCCGGGACCGCTCGCTCACGGCGTCGCAACGCGAGCACTTGCACATCATCGGCCGCAGTGGCGAACATCTCCTGGTCCTGATCAACGACATCCTGGAAATGTCAAAGATCGAGGCGCAGCAGGTGACCTTAGTGCCGGTATCATTTGACCCGCGGATCTTGGCCCGGGATCTCCACGCTATGTTCTCCGGCGCCGCTGCCGCCAAAGGGCTCCACTATACGGTCGAAGCGCCTCCGGACCTGCCCGCCCTTGTCGTCGCCGACCAAGGGAAGTTGCGCCAGATTCTTGTCAACCTCCTAGGCAATGCGTTCAAGTTCACCAACCGCGGACGCGTCGTCCTTCGCCTGCGCGCGATCGCGCCGACGGAACACGGCCGGCGTTTGTTGGCTGAGGTGGAAGATACGGGGCCGGGGATCGACCCCGGCGAGATCGGCCGCCTCTTTGCGCCCTTTGAGCAGACGGCCCTGGGACGCAAATGCAACACGGGGACCGGCTTGGGATTGGCAATCAGCCGCCAGTTCGCCCGCCTTATGGGCGGAGATGTTAGCCTCGAAAGCGAACTGGGCCGAGGAAGCGTTTTCCGCGTGGAGATACAGATCGGCCAGGCGGCAGCGGGCGCCGACGACGACTTATTTGCCCATCCGCGAGCACTGGGGATGCCTGACGCGCGTGCCCGTCGCGTCTTGGTTGTGGACGATTCGGCCGACAATCGCCGGCTGCTGTGCGAGATGTTAGCCCCGGTGGGATGCGAGATCCGCGAGGCGTCCGGGGGCGCCGAGGCCTTTTCGCTATTCGCGGAGTGGCAGCCCCACCTCATTCTGATGGACCTGCGGATGCCCGT
>CAZWMF010000668.1:0-2331 GCA_964634535.1 uncultured Opitutaceae bacterium
GTTTTCTCCGGCACCGCTACAACGCGGTGCCGATGGATATGCCCGGCCGGCAGTTTTACCTGCGCGATGCCGATAGTGGAGATTTCTGGTCGGCGGCCTGGCAGCCCGTGGGCAAACCGTTGGACGAATATCGGACGACGACCCGGTTTGGCCTGGGCTATGCGGTCATCGAGAGCGAGTGGCGGGGCATCCGCAGCGAGGCCACCTATTTCGTCCCGTTGGATCAGGACTTCGAGTATTGGCGGCTGCGGGTGACCAACACGGGGACCGCCCCGCGCCGGCTGAACGTGTTTTCGTTCTGCGAATTCACGACGGAATGGAATCTGACGCAGGACATGCTCAACCTGCAGTATACCCAGTATATTTCGGAGGCCGATTGGTCCGACGGCTTTATCCTCGCCTCCTCGTGTCGGCGCTTGCCGGAGGATCCGGCCAACTTCGCCAACAACGACCAATCGCGCTGGTGGTGGATGACCCAAATCGGCGGCGAGGTGGTCGGCTACGATTGCGACCGGGAAAAGTTTTTGGGCGTATACCGCAGTTTTGACCGGCCCGAAGCCGTCGAGCGCGGCGCCTGCGGCAACAGTGGGCATTTTTCGGACAACGGCTGCGGCGCCATCCAGAGCGACCTCGAACTGGCCCCGGGCGCCACGGTGGAGGTGCTCGTGCTCCTCGGCATTGGCAAGACTGCTCAGGCCAAGCGGATCCGGACGCGTTTCGGCACGGCGAAAGCCTGCGAGCGCGAATTCGCCAAGTTGAAGCGCCATTGGCACGGCTTGGTGGAGGCGCTCCAGGTCAAGACCCCCGACGAGGACTTCGACCACATGGTGAACGTCTGGGGCGCGTACAACGCGCTGATGACGTTCGAATGGTCCCGGTCCTGCTCGCTCGTCTACACCGGGGATCAGCGGGACGGGTTCGGCTTCCGCGACACGGTCCAGGACATGCTGGGCGTGGCCGGGATGATCCCTGCTGAGGTGCGCAGTCGGCTCGTCCTCATGCTGTCCGGGCAGGATTCCACCGGCGGGGCCCAACCCGAAATCCGACCCTGGTCGCATGCGCCCGGGAAGATGAAGCCCACGCCCGCGCACCATTATCGCAGCGACGACTGCCAGTGGTTCTTCAACGCCGTGCCGGTGTACGTCGCGGAAACCGGCGACGTGGATTTTTACGACGAAGTCGTGCCCTTTGCCGATCGGGGACGGGCGACGGTGTTTGGACATTTGCGCCGCGCGCTCGAATTCAATCTGGAGCGGGTGGGCCGCAATGGCCTGCCCTGCGGCCTGCTGGCGGATTGGAACGACTGTCTGAAGCTGGGCTACAAGGGCGAGTCGGTCTTTGTCGCCTTTCAGGTCCGCTACGGACTGCGCACCTACGCCGAAATCGCCGACCAGCTCGGCCGGCCGAAGGAGCGTCGCTGGGCGCTCGCCGAACTGGCCAAACTCGATGTCCGGATCGCCCGCACCTGTTGGGACGGAGCCTGGTTCATTTGGGCGATCAGCGAGGACGGCGTGGTTTTTGGCTCGAAGAAGGCCCGGGAGGGCCAGGTTTACTTGAACACCCAGTGCTGGGCCGTGCTGTCCGGGGCGGCCACGCCGGCGCAGGCCGGCCAGGCGCTGGAAACGGTGCGCACGCGGCTGGCCTCCGAATACGGCGTGGCGTTGTGCAATCCGCCGTTCGAGCGCACGCCGGTCGCGGTCATGCGCGCGGTGCTGTTCAACCCCGGGAACAAGGAAAACGGCGGCATCTTCAGCCATACCCAAAGCTGGATCGTCCTGGCGGAAATCGCCCGGGGCGCCGGCGACCAAGCTTACGCTTATTATCGGGCGTTCATGCCGTCGGCGCAAAACGATCGGGCCGAGATCCGCGAGATCGAGCCGTACGTCCACTGTCAAAGCACCCATGCGCCGGCTTCGAAGAAGGCCGGCCGGTCCCGAGTGCCTTGGCTGTCGGGCACCGCGTCCTGGGCCCACTATACCGCGACCCAGGGCATCCTGGGCCTGCGGCCGGAGGCCGCCGGGCTGCGCATCGACCCCTGCATTCCCAAGACCTGGCCCGGATTCACCGCGGTCCGCCGGTTCCGCGGCAAGAAATTGACGATCGAAGTGCGCAATCCGTCCGGGGTTTGCGGCGGGGTCAAGACCCTGACGATCGACGGCCGGACCGTCCCCGGCAATCTCGTGCCCGCGGCAGCCCTGCGCCATGGCGCGACCGTGGTGGCCGTGCTCGGCTAAGACCTCCCCTTTACCTTTATCCCATGCAGTACGGCCATTTTGACGACACCGCCCGCGAATATGTGATCACCCGCCCGGACACGCCCCGGCCGTGGTC
>CAZWMF010000669.1:0-2324 GCA_964634535.1 uncultured Opitutaceae bacterium
GTGCGCTTGCGAGGCGGTTCCTAACGGCCGACGATTGGGCCTCAAGGCGGTCTACCCGGTCAACAGCCTGACGCTGCGCTTCAAGCGCGAGGACGACGGCACGCTGGCGATCTATCAGCGCCAGACCGCGAACCCGAACGGCCTGGGACTGTATTCGACCGGCATGGGCGGATTCTATCAGCCGATGCCGATGAACCGCTTCTTCTGGAGCAGGATTTCCGGGTATCCGGACGACCCGTATGGGCGCGCGCCGTTTGCGCCCGCGCTGACGGTGGTGCTCGAAACCCTGGCCTTCATGAAGGACGTGATGACGGCCTTCCACCGGGTGGGCTATCCGCGCCTCGATGTTGGCTTCGACTTCGAAATGCACGCACAGATGGCCCGCGACATCATGGGCCTGACAGATCCCAAGGAGATCAATGACTACGTCACGAGCGCATTCACCGACGCGGTGAACATGGTCAACACCCTCGAAGCCGATGACGCCTTTTTCCACGACATCAAGTCGAAGGTCAATCTGATCGGCGTCGGCGATAAGATGCCGGATGCGTCGGCCATCTGGAGCATGCTGCGCAGCCGGCTGGTGCAGGCGCTAAAGCAGATGCCGAGCGTGATGGGGATCGTCGAGGGTTCTACCGAGACCTGGGCGGGCGTCGATTGGCAGGTATACAGCAAGGGGCTGGAAAAGATCATCAGCAAGGCTGTGGCGCCGCTGGTGCGCGCCGCGCAACTGCATCTGGAGCTTCGAGGGCTGCCATATCGCGCGGTTGCAGAGATGGAACCGATCCGGGCAAACCAGCGCCTGAGCGACGCGCAGGCCGAAGCGATCGAAATCGCCAACGAAGAGGCCAAGGTGGCCAACAACTGGCAGACCAACGACACGGCGGCCATGAAGGTGACCGGCACGAACGCACCCGATGAGGCCACCCGCGCCAAGGATACGCCAACGAAGGCCGAAGAGGCAAGCGCGGCGGCTCCGGACGGTTCCGGCCGGCAGGAGACTTCTCCGCTGGTGAACGGCAATGAGGAAATTCAGGACGCGGAGGCCGGTGACGGGCCAGACGAGGATTTGAGCGAGGCCGATGGCGACGAATCAAGCCGTGGCGAGACTCAGAGGGGCGCTAAAACGGCCGGCAAGAAGAAGTCAGCGGCGCCGGCAGGTGGTAGGGGCGGCGCAGCGAAAGCGGATGGCCGAGCGGTTGTCGGCGAGGACGGGACTGTCTGGTGGGTTTCCGGCGGTCAGAGACAGGTGATCGGGCTGATTTCGCGCAACGAGCCGAGTTCTAGTACGATCGCGAAACTGCGCGAGCTAGACCTGGTGCCGCCTATCGCGGGCAGGAACGGACGCCATTAATGCCCGCTGTCGACAAAAGAGAGCTTGCGTTGCTGATTTCGCGCATTCTCGATGCTGCGGAATACCGAGGTGACGAGCGGGACTGGGCCGAGCGCAGGATATGGGCCGCGGTCGATCCGGAAAGATTGCGGGCCACCCGGACGGTGCGAAGGGACGAAAATGCCGAAACGATTAATTTCGATACCGTCGCTCAATTCTAGGCCGGAGCGTGTGTCATGCCCGTTCCCGGCATTATTGCCGCGCCGCGCATATATCGGCGTGATCGGCGGCGTCGACGTCTATGTTCAGACGCCGGCGCCAGCCGGAGGATGGCGGTTGGAGATGCGAGACGAAAATGCCAAGTAAACTCGCCGATATCGCAGCCGAAACGGCGACCGCGCCGGCATTCGTGCCCATGACCGTGGCACTGGCGGCGTTTTCGCCCTACTGGTGCATCGAGCCGCGCTATGCGGAGAACATGCGCGCCATGCTCGCCGAGGTCGACTTCAACGCGCATGCGGAGGAGTTTGCAGCGCTCAACCTGGTGATGGACGATGACCCGCCGGACGACGACGACAGGCTGCCCTACGATCTTGACGACGGGATAGCGACCATCAACCTTGTTGGCCCGATCACCAAGAGGCCGACGAGCCTGGGGCGCGGATGCGCCGTTATCACAGCGCGCCGGGCGGTCCGGATGGCGGCTAAAGATCCCAATGTCACCGCGATCGCGCTGGTTGTGGACTCTCCAGGCGGCAATATCGACGGGATCGCGGACCTGGCCAACGATGTTTATGCCGTCCGCGGGGTCAAGCCGATTGGCGCGTTCGCCGAAGACTGCTGCTGCAGCGCCGCGCTCTGGGTTGCGGCGCAGGCGGATTTCCTCTGGTGCACCGAATCGGCGTTTGTCGGGTCGATCGGCACCAAGACCGTGATCTACGATTCATCGGCAGCCGCCAAGGAGGCGGGCATTCGCGTAATACCGGTTTCG
>CAZWMF010000670.1:0-2316 GCA_964634535.1 uncultured Opitutaceae bacterium
GGCAACTCATCCCAAAGCGTCTTATTCCAACCGTTCTTACCCCGCGCAGGTTTGGGCCAATCCATCTTTCCCGGTTGGGGTGGTCGCTTTGGGTGCAAGCGGGCGACGACATCGACACCTTTGCGTTGGAGCAAAGCGATAAAACCCCAGCCGCAAAAACCGCGATCGATTAGCGCCACGTCTCCGGCGTCAATCCAGCCGACCAGCTCCCGGGCGAGGGGTATCTCGTGATCCTGCAAGGAAGCCAACGCGAAACGCACCAGCCGTCCGGTCATCAGACAAAACATGCCGACCACCCTCGCCGTCGGAA
Organism: uncultured Opitutaceae bacterium; assembly: GCA_964634535.1. Taxonomy (GTDB): domain Bacteria; phylum Verrucomicrobiota; class Verrucomicrobiia; order Opitutales; family Opitutaceae; genus Palsa-1447. The sequence continues at coordinate 311 of CAZWMF010000670.1, forward strand.
AGCCGCATTAATCCGCGCGAGTTATCTACCGAATGCGCAGCTCGACCGCGTGCTCCCGGCCATCATCGCGGAGGGCGATCGTTTCGCCCTCGACCGGCTGTGCGTCGAGGGTGCAACCGGCGGTCGCTCCGGAGTCGGCGCTGAGTCGGATGATCGTGATATGGTAGACGGTCTGCCGGAACCGATAGTGGACCTTATAGCTCGTCCAGCCGAGCGGGGGTCGGGGCGTCAGGCGCAGCCGGTCGCCCTCCCGGCTGACCCCGAGAAGGGTCTCGACCAACAGGCGGTACATCCAGCCGGCCGAGCCCGTGTACCAAGTCCAGCCGCCCCGGCCCACCTGGGGCGACACGGCATAGACATCCGCCGCCACCACATACGGCTCGGTTTGGTAGACGGCCACCTCCTGGGCCGTCCGGGCGTGATTGACGGGATTGAGGAGCGTGAACAGCTCCCAGGCCCGGGCATGGTCGCCCTGCAGGGCGAAGGCCATGGCCGCCCAGATGGCGCCGTGGGTGTATTGGCCGCCGTTTTCCCGCACTCCGGGGATATACCCCTTGATATAGCCGGGATTGAGGGCGGACTGGTCAAAGGGCGGATCGAACAATTGGACCAAGCGGGCTTCGCGACGAACCAGCCGCCGGTCGACCGACGCCATCGCCTGCCGGGCCCGGACGGGATCGCCGGCGCCGCTCAGCACGGCCCAGCTTTGGGGCAGCGAGTCGATCTGGCATTCCGGGTTGGTCGCCGAGCCCAGCGGTTCGCCGCTGTCGAAGTAGGCGCGGCGGTACCATTGGCCGTCCCAGGCATGGCGCTCGATATTGAGCTGGAGCTGCCCGGCCTGGGCGAGACAACGGTCGGCGAAAACGGGATCGCCATGCGCCCGGGCCAAGCCGGCAAATTGGGTGAGTACGTCGTAAAGGAAGAAGGCGAGCCAGACGCTTTCGCCCCGGCCGGCGTTGCCCACCCGGTTCATGCCGTCGTTCCAGTCGCCGCCGCCGATGAGCGGCAGGCCGTGCTCGCCGAACCGCAGGCCATGCTCGATTGCGAGAACGCAATGCTCGTAGAGCGGGGCCACCCGTTCGGAGCACTTGGGCTGCTCATAGTAGGCCTCCTCGGCCGGTTTGACCGGCCGGCCCTCGAGGAAAGGGACCGCGGCGTCGAGTACGCCGGTGTCGGCGACGGCGGCCACGTAGCGGCAGGTGGCGTACGGCAGCCACAAGTAGTCGTCGGACGAATGCGTGCGCACCCCGCGGCCCATGGGCGGATGCCACCAATGCTGGGCGTCGCCCTCGGGGAATTGCCGGGCGGCGCTGCGCAGCAGGTGCTCCCGGGTCAGGGCCGGTTCGGCAAGGACGAGGGCCATGACATCCTGCAATTGATCGCGGAAGCCGTAGGCGCCACCGGACTGGTAGAAGCCGGTCCGGCCCCATAGTCGGGCGCCCAGGGTCTGGTAAACGAGCCAGCCGTTCGCCAGCACGTTGACGGCCGGATCCGGAGTATCGACATTGATGGCGCCGAGCGTCCGGTTCCAATGGGCCCAGACGCCCTCGAGGGCGGCCCGCCCGGCGGCGGCGGGACGGAACCGTTGGACGAGGGCGCGCACCTCGTCGAGGTTTTGACCGACGCCCAGCCGGAAACTCGTCTCGCGCTCGGCGTCGACCGGCAGATCGAACACCACCTGCACCGCCCCGCACGGGTCCAATCCGGCCCCCGCCTGGCCGGAGAGGCGGGTGCGTCGCAGGGCCGCCGGCTGGGCCAGGCTGCCGTTGCGCCCGAGAAATTCCTTCCGGTCGCCGGTGAACGTGTGCAGGGCGTCGCTCGTATCGATGAACGCGATCGCGCCGGCGAAGTCGGCCGAGTAGTAGTTGCGCGCGAGCAAGGCGCCCGTCTCGAGATCGAGCTCGGTTTGGACGTGCAGGAGACTTTTGGAGCGCAGATCGGCGAGCACCCACTCCCAATAGCCGGTGACCGACAATCGGCGCGGCCGCCCCGAGGTATTGCGCAGC
>CAZWMF010000671.1:0-2316 GCA_964634535.1 uncultured Opitutaceae bacterium
TGTCCGCGGCGATTGGGCCGTGTTCAATTGGTACCTCTACACATACGGTCTGGCGATCGGTTCGATGTTCCTGGCGGTCCGGTTGCTGGCCTCGCCGCGTAAGATGGTGCTTGGCGTTAACGCGCAGGCGCTCGCCTTTGCCTGGGGCGTCATCCTCTTGTTCCTTCTCCTGAACATCGAGATCGCCGATTATTTTACCCCGCCCGGCACGGCCACCCTCACCTTTCAGTTTTCCGGCAACTTCGCGCGCGACATGGGCTACACGATTGGTTGGGCGCTATTCGCATTGGGTCTGCTTTCAACCGGGATTTGGAGACAGGAGCGGACGGTACGCTACGCGGGGATCGCGCTGTTGAGCGTCGCGTTGCTGAAGCTCTTCTTTCACGACTTGGCGCGCCTCGAGGCCCTGTACCGAATCGGTGCGCTCTTCGCCGTCGCGGTCATCGCCATCCTGGCGTCCTTTGCTTATCAGCGCTTCCTGCCTTCCGATGAAAAGCCGCTTCTTCCGAAGTCCTAGTTTGGTGATTCTGTTGGCGCTGGTTTTGGTCCCAAACGGCCGCGCCCTGACACCCACCGAATGGCAGCATCGGCAGAACGCGGTGGTCGCAAGCCCGGGATTGCTGCGGGTTAGCTGCTGACCGATCTGCCGAGATTTTCCAGGTGGGTTGCTGCGAACCGACACGGCGCACGATGCGTCCCGGTGCCGATGTCGGTAATCTTTACGGAACTCAATGGCTCTGATCGGGATTCTTTACAAAAATTCGTCATTTGGGCGTGGCTGCTTGCGGCGAGAATTCCTTAAACACCTGATATTCAATTTCCGGAAGTGCAGGAGAGGCCCATTGGCATGCGTTTGGCTTATGTGGAGTATTAATCTCGATCACCAATATGAGCCCCTACCATAAAATCGCCTATATTATCTTTGCACTCGGTCTGACGGCCGTGGCTTCTCGCGCCGACAATAACTCGACCGATATCGCGAACGATTTGGCTAACGGCAAATCGGTGACGACATCCGGATACTACAACGAAGGATCGGAAGTATTTCCCGCGTCAAACATCACGGACGAGGAGTTCAACGACAGCGGTTCGCCTTTCAATTGGAGCTTCTGGCTCACCCCTCAAGGTCAGTTGGGTTATGCCACGATCGACTTGGGGGCCGATTACGACATCACCCAGTTCGATCTCCAAGACACCCACAACCGGGGTTATTACGATCGGGGTACGCAGGACTTCACCATTTCGACGTCATTGGATGGCACCAACTTCAGCACGGTGTATACCGGCGCATTTACCGATTCGGAATGGGCCAATCTAACCTGGCTCGATGTCGGCATCACGTCGACCGATGCCCAATATGTGAAGTTCACCATCACATCGCTTTGGGGCGGGGCAAGCGGCGGACTCAATGAATTGCAGGTCTTTGGCTCATCGGCCGCGCAAAGCGCCCCCGATGGCGGCATTGGACTTACCCTGGTGGCGGGGGTGTTCGGGTTGCTCCTCTTCGTCGGCCGCCGGAACCGCCGCTCGGCAGCGATCTAACTTCTCGCTCGGCCCGGGTCCATTGGCCCAACCGGGGTTGCTGCGCCATCCGCGCCTCGGAATGGGGACCGAGGCAAAGGCTTTATCCGGGGGATTGCTCGGGCTTGCGCGTATCGCTGAGCGACCACGCGCCGACCGGAATGCTGCGCAGCCTGCTCCCGGTCTCAAGGGCGTAGCGCTGGCACCGTTGGGGCGGGAGGCCGGCGAGTATGTTCTCCAGATCGTCCACCACGAGTTGGCCGATGAGCGTTTGAACTTCCGGGACGCTGCCCGCCCGATGCGCCTGGATCAGGGTATTCGGCGTGGTCCGGCCCGGTTCGTGCGGCGGGATCGGCTCTTCGGGCCAGACGTCGATGCCGGCGCGGATCTGGCCGCTGGCCGCGGCGGCGAGCAATTCGGGGAAATTTACGAGGGCTGCGCGGCTCGCCAGGACCACCACGCTGCCGCGTTGCATACTGGCGAACTGTCGCGCGCCGATCTGGCCGGTGTTTTCACTCGTGTTCGCCGCGAGCAGAAACACGACGCGGGCCCGGGCGAAACATTCCTCGAGCGAGGCGGGAATCACGTCCAAGTCGCGCAGCACGGCCGGATGCACCCAAGGGTCGTGGACGAGCAATTCCCGGGAAAAGGGCCTAAGGAGGGGCAGCAGGGCCCGGCCGAGATTGCCGAGCCCGACCAAGGCCAGCGGCTTACCGTGCAGGAGAAAGGAGTCGTGATTGTCGCCCTTGAACTCCTTGCCGACCCGCAGGGCCGCATCGGCCTCGTGCATCCGCC
>CAZWMF010000672.1:0-2311 GCA_964634535.1 uncultured Opitutaceae bacterium
GATAGCCAACATCTCACCATTACCAACTCGCTCGCCATCGCCGCGACTACTTTGGGGCAAGATATCGCCGGCGGGGGATTCGGCCAGATCACGCCGTCAACCCAAGGCGCATTTTTGGTCAACGTTTACAGTTTGGGGGAGGACGGCGCGGATAGCATCAACATCTCCATTCCGGCACCGTCAGGTGGAGTACTGCGCTCGGTCTCTTCCGGCATCGCAGTGGCGGCGGTCTACCGCTGCGGCGAGGTTCAATTCTCCTGTTTTCACGTTGGAGCAAACCTCGGCGACAGCTCGGCGCAGTACAGCGGAAATGCGGCTTGGAGTTTGGTGCTGCTGCCTCCGGGAAATGGCGGGGTATCCACGCCGGGATACACCGATTCGACAGGCACGGGCCTGTTATTCGACGGTTTACAAGGGGCATCCAGCCCTACCATCGGCGAGCAGGCTGTCAGCTTCGCCACTCTGACCACGGGCGTAGGAATGCTTTTGGGACTGGAGTCGAGCGCCATTGGCCATTCCTGCGGCTTCAACGACGGCACCGAAGGGGTACCGTATTCAGGCACGCCGGCCAGCATTACCGCAATTGCGCCTTTCACCGTGAGTTATTCGGGGACCCTTCCTCCCGGCTTGTCGATGGACGACCAAGGAAATATCACAGGCACCCCGACGACAACCGGCACATTTGATTTCTCGCTCGACATCAGCGACGACACGGGAGGGTTTTCCAACGGAGTTCCACCGACGTGCTCGATCGCCATCGACCCGCCCGGATCGATCGGTATTCAGTGCAACACACCCCCCGAAGGATTTCTGGGAACGGCCTATTCGCATACTTTCCCGGCCAGCGGAGGGACCCCGCCATACACATGGTCGATCAACGCCGGGGCTTTGCCGGATGGATTGAGTTTAGATGCCGGCACAGGAATCGTATCGGGAACTCCAACGACCCTGGGCACTTTCTCGTTCGACATTTCGGCGGTGGACGCCGATTCCAACGAAGCCGACACCGATTGCTCGATCACCATCACCGCGGCCGCGCCCCTCTCCGTCGAATGCGACAGCCCGCCCGCGGGAAACCTCACCGTTGCGTATTCGCACGCTTTCCCGGCGAGCGGAGGAGTTGCGCCCTACACGTTCTCTATTTCGTCCGGTTCGCTACCGCCAGGCCTGACCCTGAACGCTTCGACGGGCATCGTGTCGGGTACCCCGACGCTACAGGGGACCTTCCCCTTTACCGTTCAGGTAACGGACTCCACAAGCGCGACGGCAACCGCCGATTGCTCTATTACGATTGGCCCAGCTCCAGCACTAGCGGTCGATTGCTCAGACCCCCCTTTGGGCTATGTCGGCACGCCCTACGCCTTCACGGTTGTGGCAAGCGGCGGGACCCCGCCCTACACGTTCTCCCTCGGCCCGGGTTCTTTGCCGCCAGGGTTGACCCTGGAGCCCGCTACCGGGCTGATATCGGGAACACCGACGGCGGTAGGAACCTACGATTTTGAAATCTCGGTGACAGACTCGCTTTCCGGACATGCGGACTGCACCATCCGTATTGCGGTGATGATCGGACCTCCCCCGGCGCTTTCCGTTTCTTGCGCAGGCCCGCCCAATGGGACGATCGGAGCGCCCTATGCCCACAGTTTCCCGGCAACCGGAGGCACGCCGGGTTACACCTTTGCAATTACCAGCGGATCCCTTCCGCCAGGCCTGACGCTCAATACAAGCACGGGAGTCGTTTCCGGGGCGCCGTCCGAAAACGGCGACTTTGCATTTACTATTCAGGTGACGGATTCGACCACCGCGACGGCTGCCGCGGCCTGCGATATCACGGTGGCGGCCTTCTCGCCGTTCAACAACGGGCCGATATCCGGCGGCGGCCCAAGAGTCGCGCTGTGCGACCGGCCAATCAACCTCTTCGATTTATGCGCCCTGCAGGAGGTCTACCGGCAAAAGCGCATCGTTTTCCGCAAGCCCTGTAACATCCCGCAGTGCTCGTTACCTTGGGACGAGGACTACACGCCGATCCCGGCCGGCGCGGTTCCGTTTCACATCACCGGGACGATAACCACACCGGACCCCTCGCAGGGTGACGTGCTGGTGTGTTCGGGGCGAGTCCCGCTCGGGTACGATGGCTTGCTCACCGAAATATTCCAGATGTACCAGGGATCGGGGTTTCAGCAAGGAAGCGGCGACATCGTTTGGAGGGTCAGGCGGAACCAGCAATGGCTGAAGACTCTAGGGAACTTGGCGTATGCCCTGGGAAATCCGCAGAATCCGATCCAGCTCACCGAGGGGCAGATTCTTTTCTCAG
>CAZWMF010000673.1:0-699 GCA_964634535.1 uncultured Opitutaceae bacterium
CATGCAGAAACTTCGCGCCAAAGGCTTCATGTGATGATCGCTCCCGGTCCCGACCCCGCCGCTCCCCCGGCCACCGCCCGCGCGGTGCCGCCCGCCCCCGCCGCGCTCGTGCCGCCGGATCACCTCTATCTGGTCGTGGTCGGCCACGTCGACCACGGCAAGTCCACCCTGATCGGACGACTGCTCTTCGACACCAATTCGGTGGCGGACGGCAAGGCGGCGGCCATCGCGGCGGCCTGCCAAGCCGAGAACATGGAATTCGAGTACGCCTTCCTCATGGACGCGCTTCTCGAGGAACAGGCCCAGAACATCACGATGGATACGACGCGGGTGCCCTTCCGCACGGCGCGGCGAGCCTTCACGATCATCGATGCGCCCGGCCACAAGGAATTCCTGAAGAACATGATCACCGGCGCGGCGAGCGCCGACGCGGCCGTCCTGCTGGTCGACGCCCGCGAGGGCCTGCGCGAGCAAACCCGCCGCCACGGCTTTCTGCTCTCGTTGCTCGGTCTCAAGCAGGTCGTCGTGGCGGTCAACAAGATGGACCTGGTGGGCTGGGACCAATCGGTGTTCGAGGCCATCCGCAATGAGCTGGGCGTTTTCCTGGGACGGCTCGGCGTGACCCCGGCCCATGTCATTCCGATTTCCGCCAAGCAGGGCGACGGCCTGCTGCGCCCGAGTACGTGCCTGCCTTGGTAT
>CAZWMF010000673.1:709-2306 GCA_964634535.1 uncultured Opitutaceae bacterium
TGTTGGAAGCCCTGGAGAATTTTCGGGCGACGCCGCCGCTCACCGGATCGGCGCTGCGCCTGAGCGTGCAAGACATCTACCGGTTCGACGACCGGCGCATCGTGGCCGGGTTGATCGAGTCCGGATCGTTGAGTGCCGGCACGCCGATCGAGTTTTACCCCGGGGGCAAACGCAGCCGGGTCAAATCGATCGAGACCTGGCCCGCCGCCAGCTCGCCCCGGCCCGCCGAACCCGTGCCGGCCGGCCGCTCGGTCGCCATCACCCTCGAGGATGAACTCTTTGTCGAGCGCGGTCAGATCGGAGCCGTGCCGTCAGACCCGCCGGTCGAAGCCCGGGTCTTTACCGCCCGCGTCTTTTGGCTGCACGCCGAGTCGCTGCGCGTCGGCGAATTGCTTCCGCTGCGGCTGGGCACCCAGCAGGCGGAAGCCCGGGTCGTGGCGGTCGTGCGCACCCTCGACGCCGTCACCCTGGAAGCCAATACGGGCAACGTTTCCGAGGTCAAACGCCACGAGGTGGCCGAGGTCCGCCTGCGCGTGCGCCGGCCGATCGCCTTCGACGTGGGCGGGCGCATTCCCGCGCTGGGCCGATTTGTCCTGATCCGGGGCCGCCGCATCGCCGGCGGCGGCGTGATCGACAGCGTTTTCAAGGAGGCCGACCACACGGACGGTCGCGCCGTCTTGCCCGCCACCCGCACCGCCCTGCTGGGCCACCGCGGAGCGGTCATTTGGATGACCGGCCTGTCCGGCTCGGGCAAGACGACGCTCGCCCACGCCCTGGAAAAGCGCCTGCTGCTTTCCGGCATCCTGCCCACCGTGCTGGATGGCGATGTCCTGCGCACCGGCCTGAGCAAGAACCTCGGCTTCGGCCCGGACGACCGCCATGAGAACCTGCGCCGGGCAACGGAACTGGCGCTGCACCTGGCCGACGCCGGGGTGGTCGTCATCGCCGCTTTGATTTCGCCATTCCGGGCCGACCGCGATGCCGCGGCCGAGCGCGCCCGCGAGCGCGTGGTGCCGTTTGCCGAAGTGTTCGTCAATGCGTCCCTGGCCGAGTGCGAGCGGCGGGATCCCAAGAGCCTCTATCGCAAGGCGCGGGCGGGCCAGATCCGCGAATTCACGGGCATCGATTCGCCGTACGAGCCGCCGCTCGCTCCCGATCTGGAACTGCACACCGACCAGGATTCGATCGAACGTTGCCTCGACCGGCTGACGGAACTGGCCGTCAATCTCGCCCGTCCGCCGATCGAGACCTCGGGCGGCGCCAACATCTGATGGCTGGACCGCCGGAACGCCCTGAATCGACCCGGCCCGGCGTGTATCTCGTCGGAGCGGGGCCGGGCGATCCCGAACTGCTGACCGTCAAGGCGCGCCGCCTGCTCGCCCACGCCGACGTCTTGATCCACGACCAGTTGATCAGCCCCGAGGTCCTCGCTCTGGCCCGGCCGCAATGCGAGCGCATTTTCGTCGGAAAATCCGCGGGGGCGCCCGGCCCCACCCAAGCGGAAATCGACCGGCTCCTGATTGCCCGCGGACGCGACCCGGCGGTCGTCGTTCGCCTGAAGGGCGGCGACCCCGGCATCTTCGGGCGCGGCGGCGAG
>CAZWMF010000674.1:0-2305 GCA_964634535.1 uncultured Opitutaceae bacterium
CCGCCGTGTCGGAGACGAGGTGCACCGGACCAATCGCGCAAATGGCGAAGGCCACGCTGACCGAGGAAGGAACCGCCGAGATGGTCGGCACCGCCATGGGGAGGTCTTGCGGCGTCGGCGGCGGAAGTTGACGCAAGATGTCGCGAGCCGCCACAGGCGGCGGCGGGGCGGCCAATTGGATATTTTCGATGATCGGTGGCGGCGGCTTTTCGGCCCGAGCAGCGCGAGGCCGTTGCGGCTGCACCGGAATTCCAAAGCCGAGGCCAGCGATAAGGAGGAGGTGCAGGCCGACCGATGTCGTCAGGATCGTGGAGAGAGGGATGTCTCGCTTCGGCGTCGTCGGCTGACTCGACGCTTCCATCGGACGACGGACCGGAACGGGAAGGTCACCAACGCTTTCGGCGCTCGCCTGCGCAGTATCGGCGAAGATAGGCATTTGGGAATCGCGGTGTTAGCGGGCCAAGGACGGGATGAACAGGGAGAGAATCGGGTGTTCAATTAAGCGGGTATGGCTAAAAATGCGTTATTTTAGATATTCAATAGAAAATAGTTAGATTAGATTATAATCCATAATTATCTAATATATTTTGACATAATATGCTGGAAGCGACGAGGGTGAAGGCGACATCACATTGTCCGCGACCAGACCACTGGAGGGGGCGTAAACCTGCCTGTTAACCGATTCCTCCATGACCGTCCGCACCGACTCTTCTTTGTTCGAACCCGCCGTTCCGTATGCGGTGGAAAATCAATCAGAACCGGCAGCTCAGCCTGCCGATGCCAGCGCCGAGGTTGTCCACCGACTGCCCCGATCGGCGAAAATCGCGTGCCTCAAGCAGGCCACCCAGCGATTGAGTCCGGCCTTGTTACACATCGTGCATCAGTCGACCGCGAAGAGCCGGGACCGAAGTTTGGCCGCGTTGGTCGTGCTCATTTATGGTCCGACACCTTTTGGAGGTGCCAATAACGTCAAGGACGTTGCCACGCGCTACGGCATGACGGAGCAAAACCTGCACCACCTCATCGGTACGTTGCGCGGATTGCTGCAGTCGCCGGTATCGTCCGACGACCCCGGTTGATGCGCCCAACCTTCATGCGCGGGGCGACGGGCATCGCTCGGTTGGCTTCGGCCGTCACGCTCGGGAGTAGGGCGCCATCTTCACCGGTTTTTAGGCGGGAACAGGTGCGTTTCCCGGCGCCGCAAAGTCGACGGCCGAGGTTTCTTTGTCTACATCTGGCTGGATATTCCACCCGATGCCGCCTCACCCCGAAGTATCCCGCCGCGATTTCATCGGCAGCGCCGTCTCCCTGGGCGCGGCCTCCCTTCTTTTGGGCTCGGCCAGCCGAGCGGCGGAAGCGCCTTCAAAGGGGGCGTTGGCGAACCTAGGAGATTCAGCCTCCGCACTGGCCGCCCGTCTGCGGAACACGCCGAACCGGGCGTTCTTCGATCATACGGGGGGCCGTCTCACCACCGCCGGCCGGCAAGGCTCGGTGTTCTCAAGCCCATCAGGACGGGTGAACTGGGTCGCTAGTGCGGTTGGGACGGAGGTTCGCGTCGCCTGTTCCGGCCCCCTGGCCAGGGTCGTTCTCCGGTGGGACGCTGCGTTTTCGGCCCCGACCTTGTTTCTCGGCGACCATTGGGAGCGCGGCTACGGCGACCTCCAATGGCGGTTTCTCCAGCCGGAGCGGGTCATGCCCTGGTACTTCGCCGCCCACGACGCGGCGGCCGGCAGCACGTTTATGGCCGGCGTAAAAGTCCAGCCTGGCGCGCTCTGCTTTTGGACGGTCGACGGGGCGGGCATCTCCCTGTGGTTGGACTTCCGCAATGGCGGAGAGCCCTCGCTGCCGGGAGATCGCGAAATCTCCGCGGCCACCGTCGTCACACTGTCCGCCGAGTCGGGCGAGACGCCCTTGGCCGCGCTGACGCGATTCTGCCGGCTGATGTGTCCCCATCCGCGGCTCGCCCCGGCGCCGATCTGTGGAAATAACAATTGGTACTATGCTTACGGGCGGGATTTCGACGCCCGAACGATGCGTCGCGACGCCGCCTTCCTGGCGGAATTGGCCGGCGGCCATGCCAATCGGCCCTTCGGCGTAATCGATGCGGGCTGGACGCCAAACCAGAATTCGGTGTGCCCGGGCGGGCCCTGGACGGCGGGCGATCCGGCGCGGTTTCCCGACCTGCCGGGTTTGGCCGCCGAGATGAAGGCCCTCGGCGTGCGGCCGGGCATTTGGATGCGGCCGACGGCAGTCATGGCGATCGACGACGCCCGCCGCTTGCGCAGCGGGCCCTTCAACACGGTGG
>CAZWMF010000675.1:0-2299 GCA_964634535.1 uncultured Opitutaceae bacterium
GACGAAGTCCGCCGCCGCCGCCTCCTTCGCGAACAAGCCGCCCGCGACCGGACGGGTACGGCGCAGGACCCGCGTTAGCGGGTGGTTGGCCCGTTTCGGCTACGGCGCGGTTGCGCGCCGCTCGGCGGCCGCGCAATCTCGCGGTTTCCCATGGCGGAAGCGTTTGCCAACCGACCCGGAGGAGGTCCTCCCAACGGCCAGCTGATCGCGAGGCTCTTCGGGCTCGCGTGGCGGTACCGCCTGCATTGCCTCTGGGTTCTCACGATCCAATTGGTGCTCCTGTCGATGGGGCTCGTGGGCTTGAGTTTCACGGGCATCGGCATCGATTACATCCGGCATCGCGTCCAGCACACGCCGATGGGGGCCAACAAGTTGCACCTGGATCTGCCCGACCGCTGGCCGCCGCTGAAGGTCCTCCTGCTCCTGGCCGGATTGATCCTGACCCTGGCGGTCGCCCGGGCCGTCCTCAATTACATCTACCAGGTGTCCGTCAATATTCTCGTTCAGCAGAAGCTCGTCGTGGACCTGCGCGCCGAAGTCTATGACAAGCTGCAGCGGCTCTCCTTCCGTTTTTTCGACGCCAACACGACCGGCTCGATCATCACGCGGGTGACCAGCGACGTCCAGTCGGTGCGCATGTTCGTCGATCAGGTGCTGATCCAGAGCCTCATCATGGTGATTTCGCTCACGGTTTACGTCGTCTACATGGCCAGCCTGAACGTCGGCCTGACGATCGCGGTCCTGGCGACGACGCCGATCCTGGCGATCATGTCCACGCGCTTCTCGCGGCGGATCCAGCCGGAGTACGCCCAGAACCGGACGCTGGTCGAACGGATGGTGCAGACGCTGACCGAAAGCGTGCAGGGCATCGCCGTGGTCAAGGCCTTCGGGCGGGAGCGGGAGGATCGCGAGCGGTTCGATGCGGCCAACGACGCCGTGCTGGCCCAGCAAAGCGCGATTTTCTGGAAGCTGAGCCTCTTCACTCCGGCCCTGGGGTTTCTCACGCGGATCAACAACCTGGTGCTGCTCGGCTATGGCGGCTACCTCGTGGTGCGCCACGAATTGCCCTTCGGGGCGGGGCTGGTCGTGTTTGCCGGCCTGCTCGACCAGTTCTCCGGGCAGGTCAACAACGTCGCCAATATCGTCAACTCGGTGCAGCAGTCGCTGATCGCCGCGCGGCGCGTCTTCGAAATCCTCGATGCGCCGATCGACGTGCGCAGCGACCCGCAGGCGATCCGCCGACCCCGCCTCGACGGATGGGTGCGATTCGAAAACGTCTCGTTTGGCTACCGGCCCACCCAATGGTCGCTCATGTCGGCGCCCGATCCGAACCAGACGGTGGAGGCGGCGGCCCAAGCCGACCAGCCGGTGCTGCGGGACGTCGACCTGGAGGTGCAACCGGGTCAGTGCGTCGCGATCCTGGGCGCGACCGGGGCGGGCAAGAGCGTGCTGATGGGCCTGATCCCGCGGTTCTACGACGTGACCGTCGGCCGGCTCCTGATCGACGGGATCGACGTGCGCCGGCTCTACCTGGACGACTTGCGTCGGAATATCGGGATCGTCTTCCAGGAGAGCTTCCTGTTCTCGAACACGGTGGCGGCGAACATCGCCTTCGGTCATCCCCATGCGACGCGCGCCCAGGTGGAGCGGGCCGCGCGCGTGGCGGCGGCCCACGACTTCATCAGCCAGCTGCCCAAGGGCTACGACACGGTCCTGAGCGAAAGCGGCCTGAGCCTGTCCGGCGGGCAGCGCCAGCGCCTGGCGATCGCCCGCGCGGTGTTGCTCGAGCCGGCCATTCTGTTGCTCGACGACCCGACCGCGGCGATCGACAGCGCGACCGAGCACGAGATCTTCGAGGCCCTGGAACGGGCGATCAGCGGGCGCACCACCTTCATCGTCGCGCATCGGCTGAGCACGCTGCGGCGGGCCGACTCCATCATCGTCATGCAGAATGGCCGCATCGTGCAGCGCGGCACCCACGAGCAGCTGATGCGCGTGTCCGGGCCGTACCTGCACGTCGCCAGCCTGCAGTTGGTCGACAGCGACCAGTTGCAGCCACCCGCGGCGCGGGAGGCGCCCCCTCGGCCATGAAGCCCGGGAAGGGCCTGGATCCCCGCCTGATGCTCGTCCATCGGATTCCCGACGAGGACGATTCGCAGGACCTGGTGAAGCCGCTCGACTGGCGGCTCGCGCGCCGCCTGTTCACCTACACCCGGCCGGTGCGGCGCAAGCTGCACGCGCTGATCGTCCTGACCGTGCTGCGGGCCGTGCAGCTGCCGCTGCTCGTCTATGTGACCTC
>CAZWMF010000676.1:0-2292 GCA_964634535.1 uncultured Opitutaceae bacterium
ACGACATCTACTTCAAGAGCTTTCAAGCGGGAGCGAAGAAGCCGCCGCTGCGCTTCGACATTCGCCGGCGCTATCCGGACGCCCGCGCCCTGACGGCGGCGATCCCCGGCATCCTGGTGCGGTTGGGCTTCGCCCGGACGCGCGCCGCCTGGATCGGGGCGCACATTCAGGTGGATAATTCGCGCTCGGCCGGCCACGCCTGGGGGCCGGGCACGGGTCACGACGTGGCGCGACTGCGGGTGCGCATCGACCGGGATGGGGTGAGCGAGGAGGCGTTCGCCACCTTCATGCACGAGTTGGGCCACTGCACCGAACAGGTGCTCACCTCCTACGGGATGGACTACAAATCGCTCTGGGGCGTGCCGAATACGGCGTTCACCGAAGGCTTCGCGTTCACTTTCCAGGACAAGGCCGATTTCATCCTGGGCCGCACGACGGCGCTCGACGCCGATGTCACCGTGGTGCAGCGCTTCTGGGAAGTCTTCGAAATCACCGGCCCGGCGCTGACCGAGATTCGATTCTTCCACTGGCTGTACGCGCATCCCGCCGCGACCGCGGCGGACATGCACGCGGCGATCCGGCAAATCGGCGACGCGGTTTGGGCCGAATTCTACGCGCGCATCTTCGGCCCGGACAGCTACGGACTGATGTCGGTCTATTCGCACATCCTGTGGTGTTCGTTCTATCTGGCCGACTACAGCCTGGGCTACGTGATCGCCTACCAAGTCAGGAAATTCCTCCAGACGCGCAAGTTTGCGCCGGAAATGGAGCGGGTCTGCGCCCTGGGCTCCATCTATCCGGAGTCCTGGATGAAGGCGGCGGTGGGCCAGGCGATCAGCGCGAAGCCCCTGCTCCGGGATGTCGCCCGGGCCTGCCGGAAATTGGACGTTTAGCCCAAGGTCACGAGCCGGGCCGGTCCGCGCGTCCGGCCTCGACCGGGCGCCGGAAGTAGACGATCAGGCTCACGACCAGGAGCACGGTCGCGAAGAGGGCGACCGTGAGAAACGGCGAGATCGCGCGGGCGACGAAACCGGCGAGAAACGAGCCCAGGGGAACCGATCCGCCGAAGGCCACCGCCCAAATGCCCATGATCCGGCCGCGCATCCGGTCGTCCACGCTCGTCTGCACGAGGGTATTGGCGGTCGACATGAAGGTCACGGTGCCGACGCCCGTGAACAGGAGGGCCCCGCCCACGCACCAAAAGGCGGCGCTGCTCGCCCCCAGGGCGGCGCCCAGACCGGCCGACAGGTACATGCCGGCGACCATGATTCCCAGGCCGCCGAAAATCAGCACCCTCCGATTGCTGCGGTCCGGCCGGCTCGCCACGAACAAGGCCCCCAGGGTCGCTCCGACCCCCAACATCGACATCAGTAAACCGTATTGGCGGGCGTGCAGCTTCATCACGTCCTGGGCGATCGCCGGCATCAGGGTTTCCATGGACCAACCGAAAACGCCCACCGTGGCCAGGAGCGCGAGGACGACCCGCACGCGGCGATTGCGGCGCAATTCACGCGCCCCTTCGACGAGCGACTCCCAATGCGATTGCGTCTGCGGTTGCTTTTCGAAGGCCGGCAGGCGCAAGACGCACAGCGTCACCGTGACCACGCCGTAGCTCAACGCGTCGAGCGCGAAGCACGAACCCATGCCGACGCCGTCCATCAGGAGCCCGGCCGCGGCCGGTCCCACCACCCGGGACAGGTTGACCAGGCCGGAATTGAGCGCGATGGCGTTCATCAGGTGCTCGCGGCCGACCATTTCGACGATGAAGGACTGACGGGCGGGCACCTCGAAGGCGAAGGCAACGCCCCCGAGGACGGAGAGCACCATGAGTTGCCAGATCTGGATGTGGTGCGAAGAGACGAGGACGGCGATCGCGGCGCTGGTCGCCATCGCGAGCACCTGGGTCAGGATGATCATCCGGCGTTTGTCGACGCGGTCGGCGATGGCCCCGGCCCAAGGCGAGAGCACGAAGAGCGGCAGCAGGGCCAGGCCCAGGACGAGGCCCAGTTGGGCCGTGCTGCCCGTGAGTCGGTACACGAGCCATCCCAGGGCCGTGCGCCGCACCCAGGTGCCCACGAGCGAAATCCCCTGGCCGACGAAGAAGAGGCGGTAATTGCGGCCGCCCAACGCCGCAAAGATGGTCGGCAGGCGGCGCGGCCCCGCCGCGGCCGCTGGCTGGGCTGGCTCCGCGTCAGCCATGGGCGAACGCGGTGGCGGCTTGGATGGAGTGGGTGCGGTTTTCTCGGGCGGGCCTCATGCCGAGCTGCTGGTTATGCCGAGCAGATGCTCAGG
>CAZWMF010000677.1:0-2281 GCA_964634535.1 uncultured Opitutaceae bacterium
TGGACCTGGCGCCGACCGACCGGGTCGTGCTGGTCGGCGACCTGGTCAATCGCGGTCCGGACAGCTGCCGGGTAATCGATCTGGCCCGCCAGATCCGGGCGATCGCGCTCTTGGGCAACCATGAATTGCGCCTGCTCAAGTACCGCAAGACCGGCGACCGCCGATTCCTCAAGGAGCAGGACCAGGACACCGTGGCCAAGCTGCGGCCGGCGGACTGGTCGTACCTGGAGGCGATGCCGCTCACCTTCGAGGAACGCGAACTCAACACGGTCGTCGTGCACGGGGGCTTTTTGCCCGACCAACCGTGGAACCGGCAGCCGGCCGAGGTGGTCACGACCATCCAGGTCGTCGGCCGGGACGGCCGGCCGGCCAAACGCTCCGAACTGCCCGAAGCCCCGTCCTGGGCGGATCTGTGGACCGGCCCGCCGTTCGTCATCTACGGGCACACGCCGAACGCGGAGATCTACAAACTCAAATGGTCGGTCGGCATCGACACCGCCTGCGTGCTGGGCGGCGCCCTCACGGCGTGCGTTTTGCCGGAAAAGCGCTTCATTCAGGTCAAGGCCCGCCGGGCCTACTATCCCTAAAATGACCGATCTTCCTTCATCCTCCGTGCGCGATCTCAAGGCGGCCGGGGGCAACACCGGCCAGCCCTTCCACAGCGTCCTCGTCCTGAAGAAAACCGTCCCGAAGACGGCCGCCAACGGCAATCCGTTCCTCAGCGTGGAATTGGGCGACCGGACCGGTTCGTTTTCCAGCACGGTGTTTAGCGACAGCCCGGTATTCGAGTCGCTCAAGCTCCTTGGCGAAGGTACGGTCCTGCGCGTCGAGGGAAAGATCGAGACCTACCAGGGCCGGCTGGCCCCCCGGCTGACCAAGGCGGCCAGGCTGCCCGACGCCGAATTGGCCGCGCCGGGCCTGCTCGAGAACCTGATCGAGACTTCCCCCGAGGATCCGGCGGCGCTCTGGACCGAATTAAATCAGGTGATCGACGGCATCGCCCAGGCCGAACTGCGCGCCACCGCCCGGGCGGCCATCGACGAGGCGGCCGAAGCCTTCCAGTCGGCTCCGGCGGCGATCGCGATGCACCACGCCTACCGCCACGGCCTGCTCGAGCACACCGTGCACATGGCGCGCGCCGCCCGCGCCCTCCTGCCGCTCTATGCCGAAGTGGACGCCAGCCTCGCCCTGACCGGAATTTTGCTGCACGACGTGGGCAAGACGATCGAGTACGAGGGCGCGCTCGCCCCGCGGCGCAGCCGCCGCGGCATCCTGCAAGGCCACGTCGTCCTCGGCTACCAGCTCGTCCGCCGGGCCGCGCTCAAGGCCAAACTCGACGCCGACCGGCTCGAACGGCTCGAACACATCATCCTGAGCCACCAGGGGGAATTGGCCTGGGGAGCGGCCGTCCTCGCGGCGACGCCCGAAGCGGTGTTTGTCTCGATGATCGACAATCTCGACGCGCGCATGGGCATGGTCCAGCGCGCCCTGCGCCAGGCGGTCCCGGGCGAGGAATTCAGCGAACGGCTGCCCGGATTGAACGCGCCGTTGCTCACCAAGGTCGCGCCACCTTAGCCGGCATCCGTCCCGATTTCCGGCGAACCGGCGCGGGCGGTCACTGGCGGCTGAGGCTCAGCAGGAATTCGGCGTTGGACTTGGTCTTCTTGAGCCGCTGGATGAGCATCTCCATCGACTCGATCGGGCCCAGGCCCTGCATCGCCCGCCGCAAGCCGTAGATGCGCTGCAGTTCCTCCGGATGGTAGATCAGTTCCTCCTTGCGGGTGCCGGACCGGTCGATGTTGATCGCCGGGAAAATCCGCCGCTCGACCAAGCCGCGGTCGAGATGCAGCTCCATGTTGCCCGTACCCTTGAACTCCTCGAAGATCACCTCGTCCATGCGGCTGCCGGTGTCGATCAATGCCGTGGCGATGATCGTGATGCTGCCGGCGCCCTCGATATTGCGGGCCGCGCCGAAAAAGCGCTTCGGCTTCTGCAGGGCCGTCGCCTCCATGCCGCCCGACATGATCTTGCCGGAATTCGAGGCCAGCGCGTTGTAGGCGCGCGCCAGCCGCGTGATGGAATCGAGCAGGATGACGACATGCTGGCCCATTTCGACCAGCCGCCGCGCCTTCTCCCCCACCATCTCGGCGCAATGGACGTGGCTTTCCGGGGTTTCGTCGAAGGTCGAGGACACCACCTCGCCGCGGGTGTGCCGCTTGAAATCGGTGACCTCCTCGGGCCGTTCGTCCACCAAGAGCAGAATCAGCTTAACGTCCGGGCT
>CAZWMF010000678.1:0-2276 GCA_964634535.1 uncultured Opitutaceae bacterium
ACTCCGGATAGCGGGCGCGGATGCCGCGGCAGAGGGCAAGCCCCATCGATGCGCACTCAACGTCGAGCGGCTTGTAATCCTCGAGGACGCACAACGTCTCCGCCGCGTCGAGTGACGCCGGATCGGCATCGATCGTCTCAAGAAAAAGTCCGAGCCCGAGCCGGTCGAGGAATTCGCGCGCCTGGCGCAGATCGGGGCCGTCGCCGAAGTTCAGGGTGAACGCCTTGAGCCGAGCCGGATTCAGGCCGAGCCGTCGCATCACGTGGTAGGCGGTGAGAAAAACGGCGCCGCTGTCGACTCCGCCGGAAAAGCACACGCCGAGCGGCGCGCGCTCCGGCAGGCCGCCCAGCCATTTCGCCGTCTCATTCGCCAGTGCGCCAATGTAGTCGCGTCCGATCACGTCGAGATCGGCCGGCAGCGCGTTGCGGGTGGGCGTGAAGAAGCGGGTGTAGGTCGGATCGGGATCGGGACAGCCGATCAGCTGGAGTTCGACCAAGTAATGCGCCGGCACCATCCGGGTGTAGCTGGGGTGAAACTGCCGTTCCAGCCCCTCGCTGCGCAGATGGCGGTGGATCGCGTCGATCCGGTCGGAGACGATGAGGGCCGGGCCCTCGCGGCGCTTGGCGAGGAAGTAGCGCATCGGCCGGTCGAGCGAACGCGCCAGCCGCACGCGCTTGCCCTCGCGCGCGACGAGCGCGAAGGATCCGTCGATTTCCCGGACCGCGTCGGGTGAGCCGTGCAGGATGCGCGTGCGGGCCTCGTCGACGGTCAGGTTGCGCAGGCGCTGAGTTGTCGGATCGATCAGGTCGACCAGTCGTTCGATGTATTCGTCCATTGCGGGAGGAAGGAGTTGGCGATGAATACCGGTGCCGCCGGGACGGATCGCGATCCGGCATGCGGCCGGACGCCGGGCGGAATTGGCCACGCTACGACGCGCCGCGCGGAGGACAAGGCGAATCGATTCCGCCGCCGACGGCACGCCTTACCCGTCCTCGCCGAAGTGTTTGCCGCCAGCCCGGCGACTGGCCTCCGCCTCATCCGCGACGAATGGTCTCATTTCAATGGACCATGGCCGGCGCCCCATCCTCGCCGCATCCCCGCTAAGAGAATAAGTCCGATGAATGTAATTTGCGGAGCCGCATTCTTTTTATTAACGACTGAAGGGTGCCTAAGCGTCTCATAGGGTTCAGCAGCGCGGTGCTTGCATTCGCGGTCGTCGCGGGCGTGCTTTGGCTGCGCCGGCCGTCAGTGGCCGCCGCCGGATTCACGCAGCTGATGAATCGGGGCAACGGCTTGTTGGAAAAGGGCGATGGGGCTGCCGCGATTGCCGTTTACACGCAGGCATTCCGGCTTTCGCCGGGGAGCACCGACGTCCGGCTCAACTTGGCCAACGCCTATCTGCTCGCCGGCCGGCCGGCCGAAGCGGCGCTGATGTGCCGGCAGACGCTCGAACTCGAGCCCAATAGCGCCGCCGCCTATTTCCTGTTGGGCTGCTCGCTCCTTCGCCAAAATCAGGCCGAACCGGCCGCGGAGGCGCTGCAGCAGTCGTGGAAGATCGACCCCGCGGTGCCCGCGCTCGACTTCCAGATGGGTATGGCCCAGGAGGCGCTCGGGCAGATCCCGGACGCGATTCGCGATTTTGAGAGCGTGATCCGGGCTGTTCCCGACCATCCATCCGCCCATTTCCAGTTGAGCCAGCTGTATCGCCAGGCGGGACGGACCGAAGATGCGGCGAGGGAACTGGCGGAACACCAGAAGATCCTGGCTCGCGCGGCCAGCCCGGTCATCACCGCCGCCATCCTGGAACGCTGCCAATATACCGTGCCGCTATCGCCCTTTGTCCTGAGTCAGCCTGATCCGACGGGCATTCCGGTCCATTTCGCGGAGGAAACCGGCGCGGCGTTTGGCGCGCTCGCGGCCGATTGCCGCGGCCCGCTGGCGGTGGTCGACTACGATCACGACGGGCGCCCGAGCCTATTCGCCCAGGAGAAGGCGGGCGGGTTTCTTCTGCTCGACGACCGCGGCGGACATTTCTCGGCGCTCGGCCGGTCCTTGCGGGCACCCGTCGGGGGCGGATACCGCGTCGCCCTGACCGGGGACCTGGCCAATGACGGCTTCGACGACGTGGTCGTGCTCGGCGAACAGGATTCGCGGGTGTTCAAGTTCTACGAACATGGCAGGATCCGCGACGCCACCCGCGCGGCCGGGCTCGCGGGGCTAAAGGCGAGCGCGGGAATGCTGGCCGACCTCGACTTCACCGGGAACCTGGACCTGGT
>CAZWMF010000679.1:0-2276 GCA_964634535.1 uncultured Opitutaceae bacterium
GCCGCTCCGTCGCCATAGGTAGCCGCCGAGGAGGCGTAAACGAACCGGCTCCCTGCCGTCAGCGCCCAGCGCGCGAGCTCCTGGGTCGTGGCGGTGTTGTTGTCGGCCAGGTAGGCCGCGTTTTGCTCGGTCGTAGCCGAGCAAGCCCCCAAGTGAAAAACCGCGGAAAAGGCGCCAAAGGCATCCGGCTTCTCGGCGATCCGGCGTCGGAAGACGCCCGCGTCGCAGTAATCGGCGAATTTGAGCGCGACCAAGTTTCTCCACTTATCGTCGGATCCGAGAAAATCGGTGACGACGATATCGGAGTGTCCGCGCTGGTTGAGCGCCCAAACCAGGGCGCTGCCGATGAATCCCGCGCCCCCGGTCACCAGTATTCGGCCGTCCAACGTGCTCATAAAGAAATCGGCTCAATCCGAGATTTGCTTTGGGGCGAGCCTCGATCGCTCGAAGGGATGGCGCCGCCCGCTTGGAACGGCCACCGAGGTTTTGCTTCTGGATTGTCTATCATAGACAAAGGATACCCAAAGCTATCGGGATCGAATCAATCAACGCAATACCCGCCTCCGTTGACCACGGTTTCCGGCGGCGCCCGGCCCAATGCTCTGGCATCCACGGGGCCTGACCCGTGGCGCCACTTTCGCTTGACGCGAGACTCATTCAAGTCTCGTGAAGACCATCAAGGTTTCCGAAGCCAAACGCAATTTTTCGCGGATTTTCGCCCGGGCCAAACGGGGCGAAACGATCATCCTTCAAAATGGCGACGATTTCATTCAATTGGTGCCGTGCACGGTGCCGGACCCGGTGCCGAATTATCCACTGGGCACTTTTCGCCATACCGACGACGAAGTTGCTATGATCAATTCGGTCCCCGTCGATCCCGGCCCGGTCCGCCCATGATGAACCGACCCAATGTGGAACTTTGCCAATGGGCGGTGGTTAAGGTCCGTTTTCGCCCGTCCGATCGCGACGAGCACCCGGCGGTGATCGTGTCCAATAGCGAGCATTGCCTCGATCCGTGCATCGCCCGCGTCAATGTGCTTTACGGGTCCAAGTTTAGCGCCGCAACTCCCCTGCGGCCCCACCAGGCGATCCTAAACTCCGCTGATGGGTTGGACCTATTGACCGCCGTCGATTGCAGTTACGTTTACACGATCGAAAAAGATGCCATTACGACTGCCCTCGGCCGCGTAAACCTCGAACGCCGCCGCGCTCTAAAACGCACGATCGTGGGCGCTTTTCGGCTTCAGGGTTAACCTTCCGTCGCTGCATCCCATCTTTTCCGTCGTTTTGCACTACCCCGGATGGCCGGTGGCCCGAGCGCGGGCCGCAAGCAGACGGACCGCCTCGGGGTAGTTTCGATCATCCTTGGCGTAGCGCACAAACGTGGCCAGCGCCGGGACGGACTCCGCCGCTCGGCCTAGTTTTGCCAACGCCAGCCCGCGGAACCAGTAGAAAGAATAGGCCGTGGGGTAGTCCCGATTGAGCGCCGCCGCGGTGGCCTCGAGGCGCGTCCAATCTGCGTTCAGATAGGCCTGCACCAGCCGGATGCGTTCCTGGAACCGGGGATTGCCCGGGCCGGTGCCCAGTTCGCTCACCCAGGCGGCGGGCAGGGCCCGCGGATCGCCCAAGGCCTCGGCCAGGTCGAGCGCGGTGTCCGCCAGGGATTCATCCCGCAGCGCCCAGGAATTCAGAACGGCCTGCCGGAGATAATTCCGCGCGACCTCCCGGGCGGTCTTAAGTTCGCGGTCCATGCCGAGGAACCCGAAAGCGTCGATGGCGCGCGGGAGAAAACCCGGGCTCAGCAGGCGGCCCGCGTCGATCCGGTCTAGGGCATGCTGGAGGCTCGTCCGGTCGCCCGCCACGGTGTAGGTGCGCAATGCCGCCCGCTGCAGCGCCAGTTCTGCCCGGGGATCGTGCGCATCCGCCAGGGCGGTTTGCAGCGAGACCGGAGCGCCGAGTCGAAGGTCGCGGTGGATTTCGTAGAGCCGCACGACGAGACTGCTTTGGGGCTCTTTGATTGGATCGCGATAGGGGACGAACTCGCGTTCCAGCGCCGCCCGCACTTGGGCATCGTCGGCGTCGGCGGAGGAGAAGAAAAGGACGATCAGTTCCGAGCGCTGTTCATCGTCCTGAGCCGCGCCGAGCCCGGCGTGGAGCAGGTCTCCCACCAAACCGGCCGTGTCGGGATTTCTGGGCAGCGCGCTCACGACCGTTTCCCAGAATGCCAAATCATCGCGATTGAACTGACGGTGCTGCATCAGATACCGGGCGGCCTG
>CAZWMF010000680.1:0-2276 GCA_964634535.1 uncultured Opitutaceae bacterium
GATATGGAATCCATCGCCACTATCCATGCCGCGCTCGAGGCCGGCATCACCATGATCGACACCGGCGATTTTTACGGCATGGGCCACAACGAGATGCTCATCCGCGAGGCGATCAAGGGCGGCAAGCGCGAGCGCGCTTTCATCGCCGTCAAGTGCGGTGCGATGCGCGCGCCCGATTTAAAGTATCTCGGCGACGATGGGCGGCCGGAAGAAGGACGACGACAAGAAGGAACCGGCCAAGCCGGCCAGCACGCTGGCGGCCGCCACCGGCACCGAATTGGCCCCCGGCATGCTGCTGGACGGGCGCTTCGAAATCACCGACCTCGTGGCCCGCAGCAACATGGCCTCGATCTTCAAGGCGCTCGACCGCACCACCCGCGAATCGGTGGCGCTCAAGGTGCCGCTCATGTCGCTCGAGGGCGACGTGGCCGGCTACGAGCGTTTCCAGCGCGAGGAGGAAATCGGCACCAAGCTCAACCATCCGGGCATCCTCAAAGTGATCAAGGTGGAAGAGCCCAAGAGCCGGCCCTACCTCGTGATGGAGTTCCTCGACGGCCAGACGCTGGCCGCGGTCTTGAGCAAGCGCAAACCCCTGCCCGAAGGCGAGGCGGTGGCCTACGCGATCAAGATCTGCGACGCCTTGGAGTATCTGCACGGGCAGAATATCGCCCATCGCGATCTCAAGCCGCAGAACATCATGGTGTGCGCGGATGGCACGCTGCGGCTATTCGACTTCGGCATCGCGCGGGTCGAATCGGCCCGGCGCCTCACGTTTGTCGGGCTCACCCCCGCCATGGGCACGCCCGATTACATTTCCCCCGAGCAGGTGAAGGGCAAGCGCGGCGACCACCGCAGCGACATCTACAGCCTGGGCGCGATCCTCTACGAGATGGTCACCGGCGCGACGCCGTTCGAGGGCGAGAGCCCCTATGTGGTCATGAACGCCCGGGTGACCGGCGACCCGCCGGCCCCGCGCCGGCTCCGGCCGGAAATCCATCCCGGGCTCGAGGAAATCATCCTGCACGCCCTGGAGCGCGACCCGCGCCAGCGGTATCAGAATACCGGAGACATGAAGCGCGAGCTATGGGACCTGGAGGCGGTGCCGCTCACCGGGCGCCACCAGCGCCTGCGCTCGCCCCAGCCCTGGCGGTCGGTGCCCTCGACCTGGCTGATGGGCATCGCGCTCACGCTCGGCCTGGTGCTGATGTTCTTCCTGCTCTTCATGTTCTTGAAGCACAAACACTAGCGCGGAAGGCTAGGGCTCGACCAGGCGGTAGCCGATTCCGGACTCGGTGCGCAGGAAGCGCGGCTGCTGGGGATCGGACTCGAGCTTCTTGCGCAGGTGGGTCATCTGCACCCGCAGATAGTGCGTGCTGTCCAGAGCGTGCGGGCCCCAGATCTGCCGAAGAATCTCGCTGTGGGTCACAACCTTGCCGCGGTGCTGCACCAGGAGCCGCAGCAACGCATATTCCTTGCCGGTCAGCTTCACCTCGGCGCCGGCCCGGCGCACGATCCGGGCCGCGAGGTCGACTTCGATGTCCCCAAAGACGATCGCCGCGGCCTCCGGCACCGGCTGGACGCGGCGCAATACGGCCCGCAGCCGCGCGAGCAGTTCGCGGCTGCTGAAGGGCTTGGTGAGGTAGTCGTCGGCCCCGGCGTCGAGGGCGCCGATCTTGACCTCTTCGGCCTCGCGCACGGACAGCACGAGCACCGGCATCTTCGACCACTCGCGCAACCGGCGCAGCACCACGACTCCGTCCATATCGGGCAGGCCGAGATCCAAAATGACGCCCTCGGGCTGGCCGGACGCCGCGGCAGTCAGTCCCAACTGGCCCGTCTCGGCCTCGGCCACCTTGTAGCCCGCCGATTCGAGACTTAGGCGGAGGAAGCGTCGAATCTGAATCTCATCGTCGATGACGAGCAGCGAGAGCGCCGGCGGGGAGGTCATTCCGAGGGCTCAGCTTGCGGAGTCGCCGGCGGCAGGCAAATCGTAAACACCGCCCCGCCCGTCGGGCGGTCGCTCACCTCGATGTCGCCGCCCTGCGCGGCGATCGAACCCCGCGCGATGGACAGGCCCAGCCCCAGGCCGCCGGCCTGGACACCTTCGCCCCGGGAAAACTTCTGGAAGAGCCGGGCCTTGACCGAGGGTCCGAGTCCCGGACCGCGATCGGCCACGGCGATACAGGCCCGCCCGTCCTCCGCCAGCCGCGCTTCGACCGAAATCGGCGTGCCCGGGGGGGTATGCACCGCGGCGTTGAGGATCAGGTTGGCGAGGG
>CAZWMF010000681.1:0-2275 GCA_964634535.1 uncultured Opitutaceae bacterium
CAATCTCTACGTGGCCAGCCAGGGCTCGGATTCGATCCTGAGCTACGATGGGACCACGGGCAATTCCCTGGAGACGTTCGTCGCGGCGGGCTTCGGCGGGCTGAGCGCACCGTCGGCCTTGCTCTTCGATCCCAACGGCGATCTGCTGGTCGCCAGTGGCAGCGGCGCTGTCCTCAGCTACGACAGCTCCGGATCGTTTCTCGGCGACCTCGTATCGCCGGGGAGCGGCGGGCTGGGCACGCCGATCGGCCTGGCCATCGTGCCGGAGCCAGGCTCGCTCACCTTGTCCCTCGTCGCCCTCCTCCTTGCCGGCGCGGCCCGGGGCCGGCCCCAGGAGTTCGGCCTCAAGCTCTCGAACACCCTGGAGGTCGTGAACCACCGGCCGGTGTTCCCCCCCGCCGAGAAGGCGATGTACATGTCGGGCCGCTTGCGCACGCCCTCCAGGCCTTCGAGCTTCTGGATCTTGGACGCGTCGTAAGCTTGGGCGCCGGTTTCGGACTTGCTGGGAGTGGACGGATCGAGTGGGTCAGCCATGAACGTTTCTGAGTGGGTACACTGAAAGGGTAAGATTTTTGTTGAGGCGCGGAACGGGCGCGAGGGTTTTTTTGATTAAAAAGATGGCGAAAAAGGGCCTAAATTTCGCCTTGGGACGCTTGACGGGTCCGGCGGGTATCCCCCTCCGGGGTTGACCGGCTCTGCGCAGCCCGCCACGGTGGTCCCGCATGCTTCCCCCGGCCCTGGAAAAGCTCCTGATTCTGCAGGATAGAGAGATGAAACGCACGACGTTGGACGGCCAGTTGAAGGCCATCCCCGCCGAAATAGCCTCGGTCGAAAGGACGATCGCTTCGGAGAAGGCGGCGATCGATGCCGCCCGCACCGAGTGGCGCGAATTGGAAAGTCGAAAGAAGCTTCTGGAAACGGAGATTGGCTCGGCTGAACAACGGGTGGCGACCTACCGGACGCAGCAGCTCGCTGTTCGGAAAAACGATGAATACCAAGCACTTGGCCACCAGATCGAAACGACCCGGGCGGAAATCGGCGAGCTCGAGGCCAAGGAACTGGCCGTGATGTATGAGATCGACGCGGCCAAGAAACGATTCGCCGATGCGGAACTCGTTCTAAAACAGAATATTGCGGGAAACGAAGCCCGTATCGCCAACTACCATCATAAGACGGCGAGCCTCGCCGAGGAACTCAAGGGCGTGCGGACGGAGGTCGAGCGGGCCCGGGCCGAAGTCGAACCGGCGTCGCTGCGCGTGTTCGACCGCATGCTTTACCGGGGACTTCCGGTCGTCGTGCCGGTGCGGGGCGGCAAATGCGGGGGCTGCCACCTTAAAGTGTCGAACGAGGCCGAATCGGCCTCCCGCGGGTCCACCGCCGGAAAGGAAATGGCCACGTGCGACCAGTGCGGCCGGATCGTGTATTGGGAGCGCGAGTAGGCGGGAACAGGTTCGGTGGCCTTGACGCGGATCCACGCCATGCCTGCGCGCGGCACACTTGCGTTTGCGCGCCCGGTTGCCATCGTGGCCGGTCTTAGCTTTGGGGCCAGGCAGTCGCTCCAGGTTCTTTGATCCCAAGAGGCGCCGGAGAGGCGCCTCCGTGAGAAACTTGGAGAGGAAAGTCCGGACACCGTAGGGCAGGATGCTGCGCAAGCTTCACGGCCAGCGCAGGCGTTGCGGGTCAAGCCGCAGCGACGGACAGTGTCACAGAAAATCAGACTACCCCTTGGCGCACCCGTCGGCAACGACGGCGAGCCGGGGGAAAAGGTGAAAAGGTGGGGTAAGAGCCCACCGCGCTCCGCCGCGAGGCGGGCGGCACGAAAAACCCCTTCCGGTGCAAGACAAAATAGGAGGCTGGGCGGCCCGTCCAATAGCCTCGGGTAAGTTGCACCCGACCCAGTCCGGCGCGAGCCGGGCGAAGTTGGGCGTTCCGGCCAAGGTTAGGCGAAAGCCGGACCGCGGCCGGGGCGAGATAAATGACCGCCGAACCCGGTTAATCCCGGGGGAACAGAATCCGGCTTATCGGCCCCAAAGCTAAGTTTTTTGAATCTTTGGCGGTGCGTTTTTCCGTTTTGTAACAGAGTCGCCACGCGTTTGTGACGGTTGATCCCCATGCTGGTTTGACCTGCATGCACCTAACCAACCGCACATTACCGCTTATTTATAAGCTTAATCACGTCGCCTTATGGGCGATTCTCGGCGCGAGCTGCGTTTTTGCCGAAGATGCCTCGACGAGCGCGTCCGGCGGAGCCGCTGGCGCTTCGGGCACGTCCAAC
>CAZWMF010000682.1:0-2275 GCA_964634535.1 uncultured Opitutaceae bacterium
CGCCGAAAGATTGCGCCCACGGTGAGCCCGAACAAGACGCTGGAGGGCTTCTTCGGCGGCGTGCTTACCGCCACGGGCGTCGGCGCGGCGTTGTGGTGGGCCACGCCCTTCGATCCGCTGCGAGCGGCCCTCTTCGCCCTGGTAACCGCGCTCATGGGCTTCTTCGGCGGGCTGGTCATGTCTGCGATCAAGCGCGACCGCGGCGTCAAGGATTTCGGCACGCTCATCGAAGGCCATGGCGGCATGCTCGACCGGATCGATTCGATCTGTTTCGCCGCGCCCATTTTCTTCCATCTTGTGCGTTTCTATTATACCTGATGCCAACGCTCTACGACATTAAGCCCGCGTTTCAGCAGTTGCTCCGGCCGATAGTCAGGCGCTGGGCGGCTGCGGGCATTACCGCCAATCAGGTAACAATCGCCGCGGCCGTGCTTTCCGCCGTCGGCGGCGCGGGCGTCGCCCTGGGCCGCGACCACCCCGCCGCGCTTCTGCCCGTGCCGATCGTGCTGTTCGTTCGAATGGCCCTCAACGCGATCGACGGCATGCTCGCCCGCGAGCACGGCCAGAAATCCGCGTTGGGCGCCATCCTCAACGAAATTGGCGATGTGGCCGCCGACGCCGCGCTTTATCTGCCGTTTGCCCTGTGGTCGGGAATTTCCGGGTTTCTCGTGGTGGCCGTCGTCCTTCTCGGCGTGATCAGCGAAATGACCGGTGTCGTCGCCGTACAGATCGGATCCGCCCGCCGCTATGACGGCCCAATGGGCAAGAGCGACCGGGCGTTTCTATTTGGAGCGATCGGACTTCTCGTAGGCTGCGGGGTTCCGCTGGGCTGGTGGACCAATGCGCTCTTCGTCGCGGCCGCTCTGCTTCTGGCCCTGACCATCTGGAACCGCGCACGATGCGCCCTGCGCCAAGTCGGATCGACCTAAGGCAGGAGGCTTTGGTCGCCTTTCTGTGGGGCTTGGCCGAGGCCACCGTGTTCTTCGTCGTTCCCGACGTACTGCTGACTTGGCTGGCGCTTCGTCGGGGGATAAAGCGCGCCCTGGCCGCGAGTCTTTGGGCCACGCTGGGGTCCCTGTTGGGCGGCACTATCGTGGCGGTAGCTGCCGCGCATGGCGCCGCACCGCCGATCGCGCGGATCTATGCTCACCTTCCCGGTATCGACTCAGCCCTGATCCAGCGGGCGGCCGAGGATCTTTCCGCCCAGGGCAATCGGGCCTTGTTCTTCGGGTCCGTGACGGGAGTCCCCTACAAGCTTTTCGCCCTAGCCGCCGGCAGGGACCAAACTCTCGCAGGGTTCCTGGCGGCCTCTAGCCTGGCTCGATGGCTGCGCTTTGCGGCGGCCTGCGCGCTCGCCGCATGGATCCGACGCACTAGCCAAAGCCTTGATAGACAAATCGCTTGGGGCCGTTGGCACGCGGGATTTTGGATCGCGTTTTACGCGATTTATTGGGGCACGTTCCACGGTTGAGTTCCGGTCCGGTGACAGGGCAGCGTTGTGCTTGCGTACGAAACCCGGTCGGTCCACTTTAGGGCTCTTTTCCTCCGATAAAAGCCACCGTGAATCAATCCATCCGCAACATAGCCATCATCGCGCACGTCGACCATGGGAAGACGACCTTGGTCGACGAACTGCTCAAAGAGGGCGGCGTTTTCCGCGCCAACCAACAGGTGGCCGAACGCGCCATGGACTCGATGGACCTCGAGCGGGAAAAGGGCATCACCATCAAGGCGAAGAACACCGCCGTCCACTGGCACGACAAGACGATCAACATCGTCGACACGCCTGGACACGCCGATTTCGGCGGCGAAGTCGAGCGGGCCCTCCGCATGGTCGACGGGGTTTTGCTGATCGTCGACGCCTACGACGGGCCCCAGGCCCAGACCCGGTTCGTCCTGCGCAAGGCTCTGCAGCACGGCCTGAAGGTGATCATCGTCATCAACAAGATCGACCGGGAGAACGCCGACCCGAAGAAGGCGCACGACAAGGTTCTGGAGCTCCTGCTCGAACTCAACGCCACCGAGGAGCAGTTCGACGCGCCCGTCCTCTATGGCTCCGGTCGCGACGGCTACATGGTGCGCAAATTGGGCGAGCCGCAGAAGGATTTGACCCCGCTCTTCGAGACCATCCTCGAGCATATTCCCCCGCCTTTCGCCAAGCCGAACGAGCCCTTTCACATGCTCGTTTCGAACATCGACTGGAGCGACTACGTCGGCCGGATCGCGGTCGGCAAGATCCTGGGCGGCCAGGTCACGGTGGGCGATCCCATCTGGG
>CAZWMF010000683.1:0-2274 GCA_964634535.1 uncultured Opitutaceae bacterium
GGCGAATCGCCGATGTGGGCCTGCACTGCGGGCAAGAAAAGATTGGCAGATCGGGAGATTCCGCCTCCGAGTACGATCACGTCAGCGTGAAACGCTACGAGCAGCGTGCAAATGATTATGCCAAGATGGTCGCCGAATTCGACGAAGGCCTGTTTTGCTGCCGGATCGGATAGAGCGGCAGCTGCCAGGTCAACGACCTCACGCTTCTTGCCAGTGCGGCGCTCGTAGTTCCCCGCGATGGCTCGCGAGGAAACAAAGTCCTCGACGATTCCGCCGCGGTAGGGAAGATTCCAGATTTCGCCGCCGGTGGGCACACCGGGCCCTTCAGTTACGAGCTGACCATCGACCGAGAAGGCCGAGCCGATTCCAGTTCCGAGCGTTAGACCGACTGCGCGCCGAAAGCCGCGAGCGGCTCCGGCACCGACTTCGCCAAGAAGATACGCGTCGGCGTCGTTGAGGAAGCGCACCTGCGCGGGCTGCAGGCTGAATCGCGCGGCGAGGGCCTGGCGTAGATCGACTCCATAAAGGTAGGGCAGCTTGTGACGCATCAAGCTTACACCGGCCTGAAGGTCGAACGGCCCGGGCACGGCAAGCATCGCTCCGTTGATCCCGTCGTGGCCGTCGGTCTCGTTCAGGCCGGTTCGGGCTTTCGTTCCTAGTTCAAACAGGAGATCTACAAAGGCGTCGGAAGTATGCGTGGCCGAATGAGGCGCGCTGGCGACAGGTCCGAGATGGAAATCCGAGCCCCAGCAAACTGCCGAAGCGACGTGGCTACCGCCGACATCGAACGCAAGCACACGGCTCTCCACAAGGTCAGCCATCACGTACACCGCAAACCCCATCCGATGAGAGCGTTCCCACAGGCAATGAGATTGTTACCATTTGTACCATACCGAACGGTGGGATGTCTGGAATCTTTCAGAAAAAATCAGGGCACTCCGGCGGAAAACCAGCGACAATTCTAGCCCGATACCGCTATTATGGTTGCCGAATTTCGCGACGCGATGCTGTCGGCCAAAAGGCAGAGCATCGTCGTCTCTGATAACGTTATCTCCGGCTCTTTGCGGTAATTTCATGCGATAGTGCAGCATTGGGATTTCGAAGCGGAGTTTTTGCGCAGCAATTCGCGGGTCCGATAGGATGGTTTACCATGCCCAATCATTTCCAATTCATTCCCCGGGCCGGGGTCCGGCTTTTTGTTGGCGCATGCCAGCGAGTAGCGGCTGCACTGCTGGCAGTTGGGCTGGCTGTAACCTTGACCGCCCCGCTGGCCGCGCAAACGTCGGCGCCGCCCGCTGAAGCATACGGTCCGTTCAATGCGGTTTTTCTCGCCGATGGGTCTGGCTTGAACAAGACGCTGTCGCCGTCGACTTCTCTTGACGGAGTTTGGGCGGTAGCAATGGACGGTCAGGGATCAGGCCAGCCTTCGATACAGGATCCGCTCCTCGCGGGACGGGCTGTGTGGACGCTTTCTTTCTGGTTCGAGTCGCAAGCTCCGACCCAAGGTACGGCGTTGCTAGCAGGCATAGGCGACCCTGCGGCGGAGGATGCGCGATTCATCGGCGTCGCGGACAATCGACTGGGCCTGTGGTTGGGAAAGGCGCAAAGTTCCGCCGGGTTTGTGGCGGGCGATCAGGAACTTGACGCGGCAAAGTGGCATTTGGCGGTTGCGGTGAGCGATGGCGATCACGTGGTGCTCTACGCGGATGGCCGCGAAGTGGCCACGAGCAAGTTGGCGCAGGGCAGCGTAGCGCCGGTTCTGGAGATAGCGCCGACGCCGTTGCTGAATGTCGCGGGAAGCCATTTCGGCGGCGAGATTGCAGCGCTCAGGATCTATCGCGCGGCATTGACAGCTGAGCAGGTGAATGCGATTGCCGATGCGCCGCCGGACTTTAGCAAACCAGAATTTGAGGAGGCCACGCAGCACTGGCCGGTGCAGACTCGTGCGCAGGCTGGATACAGTGCGCCGCAGGATCCCTCAACATGGCCGCAAGGCAAAGGCGAGATTCAAAAGCCCGTGGCGAAGCAGTTGAGCGCGGCCGATCTTCATTGCCAGTTGACAGGCGACGATCCGTGGAAGCTCGCGGGAGGCTGGAGACTGCAGGCGGCGCCGCAGGTGAAAGCGAGTGGCGAAGAGATTTCAAAGGCAGGATTCGCCGACAAGGACTGGATGGCCGCCACGGTGCCGGGAACGGTGCTGACGACGATGATCGACCGCGGAATTTATCCCGATCCTGATTACGGGCTAAACAATCTTTCCATTCCTGAGAGCCT
>CAZWMF010000684.1:0-2270 GCA_964634535.1 uncultured Opitutaceae bacterium
GTCAGATCCGCGCCGGGATTGGTCGCGGAGGTTTCCACGGTGTCCGGATCCAAGCCGTTGTAGTCCCAGCCGATCGTGTTTTCTCCGTATGCCGGATTGTCGAGCGGCTCGAGGACGACGGGCACGGCATTGCCGTTGCTCGTCATCGTGACGGTCGCGCTGGAAAAATCCGCATTCGGATAGGAGAACGACCAACGCGGAAAAACGACTTGGTAGGGCACATAACCGGGGGGCGGCCAGGCGACGAAGTTATCCCGCACGGCCGGACGCAACCCGCCATAGTTCGAGTCGAATACCCAGGTCGCGTTGGCCGAATTGAACCCGTTGGTCGCCGGGATGTCGCCCGTGGCCATCGTCTGGGTCTGCGGATAAAGAATCCAGCGGCGGTGGCCGAGCGCCGTGTTGTTGGAGCCCGGGTCCATGATGTAGCCATTGATGATCGCGTCGGGCCCGACGTTGCCCAGGGCCAGGTTGGAATTGCTGGCGGCGGTGGCTCCGTCGGATGTGTAGAGCAGCCACGTGTTCGGCGGCGTGTGGCTGAGCGTGTTGTTGGCCGCCATCATGAGCGCCGCGTCCTGGTCCTCGCCCGATTCGACCGAGTCGAACCCGACCGCGGCGGGC
Organism: uncultured Opitutaceae bacterium; assembly: GCA_964634535.1. Classification (GTDB taxonomy): domain Bacteria; phylum Verrucomicrobiota; class Verrucomicrobiia; order Opitutales; family Opitutaceae; genus Palsa-1447. The sequence goes on from CAZWMF010000684.1 coordinate 622, forward strand.
AGGCCGGCCATCGCGCGCACCCAGTTGATCCGCAGCTGGACGGCGGCCTTGTAGGCATCTGCGGTTGTACCGGCGGAACCGTTCGCGACCGACCCCGGCGTGCCGGACAGACTCCCGGTCCAGTCGATCGGTACACCCTCGGAAGCGCTAAAGACGGCGTTATAAAAGGCCCGCGACTGCGCCCGGTTGGTCGTCGTGACGCTGAGAGCGACGGGAGCCGGCGTCGTGACCTCCGGCCGCCGGATGATCGCGCCAGACGGCAAACGCGGGGGCGGTGGATTGCCGGCGTCGCCCACGGTCATCGTCGGCTGGGCCCGGAGGCCCGTGAAGGCCAAGCCGAGCGCAAGCAGCGCGGCGGGCAAACCGTTGAGATATCTCATGAGATTGAGGGGGAAGCAGGAAATCGGCCGGGCGATCGGGCGTCTTCGCTCCGGAGATACACTCAAGATGCCCGGAGTTCTTTCTTTCGCAATCCCGCTCTCGGGCCGGTACCGACGCATATCGAATCAAAATGCGTCGGTCCCAGTGAGCCGGACGTCAATGCGACCGGATTGCGCAGCGGTCGCGATCGCGAACCCGGTTCTCCCGCCGAAGTCGGCGGGCGACCAAAAATTGAGTAGGCTTTCCGCAACAATTCGCCCAACCTCCCCATCTTTCACGACGTCGGATTCGTCCGGCGGCGGGGAAACCGTCGTTTGGACTGCGCACCTATGAAAACACCCCATTTCCTGGCCTGGGCGGCGATGCTGATGCTCGGGACGGCGCTCTGGGGCCAGGCGCCCCTGGGCGAATTCGTGGGTCTGGCCCAGATCCGGCCGGGCATCAAGTCCCGGCGCTCCAGCAGCTATGACCGCACCGGCGGCAACGCGGACAACATCCCCCATATCGCGGACGGGGCCCGGGTGACCATCCTGGATGTGAAAGGGGCCGGCATCATCTCCCACATCTGGCTCACGCTGGCGCCGGGCGCCGAGGACTTGAACCGCAACGATGTGATCCTGCGGATGTATTGGGACGGCAAGGACTACCCCTCGGTCGAGGCGCCGATCGGACCGTTCTTCGGCAACGGGTGGGGCGAGGCCTATAATTTTGTGAGCGCCCCGCTCGCGGTGACGCCGGGCTGGGGCCGGTCGTACGTGAGCTATTTCGCGATGCCGTATGCCGCCGGGGCGCGGATCGAGATCGAAAACCAGAGCGGCCGCACGATCGACGCCCTCTATTACAACATCGATTACGAGGAAATGCCCCAATTGCCCCCGAACCTCGGGCGGTTCCACGCGTGGTACAATCACCAGCTGACCGACGCCCTGCCGGGCGGGGAGAACGAGTGGGGCCTCCTGGGTCCGTCCGGCAAGAATCTGTTCGGCACGCGCAACTATGTCTTCGCCGACATTCATGGACGCGGCCAGTTCGTGGGGGTCAATTACTACGTCAATTGTCCGAGCACGATGTGGTACGGGGAGGGCGATGAAATGGTGTTTATCGACGGCGACGTCCGGCCGACGATCAACGGCACGGGCACCGAGGACTATTTCAACACCTCGTGGTCGCCGAAGGAACTGTTTCAGCACCCGTATTTCGGCTATGCGCGGGTGAACAACGAGACCGGCTGGCTGGGCCGCACCCATCTCTACCGCTTCCACGTGGCC
>CAZWMF010000685.1:0-2269 GCA_964634535.1 uncultured Opitutaceae bacterium
CGCACTTCCTTGCCCTCCATGTTGCCGTCGGCCGCGGCCACGCCGAGTTTCTGATGGATGGGATTGCCGCTTGCCTCGGCTTGCCAGCAGACGAACACGCCGACCAGAAACATCGCGAACATCGCGCCCCAGACGGCCCAGCCGTGCCGCTGGCGCTTGACCAACCGGCCCAAGTAATAGGTGAGGGCGCTGGGAATCGCAAAGATCGACAGGATCTGAATGAAGTTCGAAAGCGGTGTCGGATTCTCAAACGGATGCGCCGCGTTGGCGTTGACGTAGCCGCCGCCATTCGTCCCGAGCATTTTGATCGCGATTTGCGAGGCGACCGGCCCCTGGACGATCGTCTGCGTGTCGACCGTCTGGTTGACCATGACGGCCGAACCGTCGGCGGCCGCCACCGGCCGACCCTGGTCATCGGTCTTCTGCACCGCGGTCACGTACGGCTCGAGCGTCTTGGCCGTCGTGTACGGATGAAAATTCTGGATGACACCTTGCGAAACCAGAAAAAGGGCGAATACGAGACAGACGGGCAGGAGCAGGTAGTAGGTGACCCGCACCACGTCGACCCAGAAGTTGCCGATCGTCGCCGCGGTTTGGCGGGCGATGCCGCGCACCAGCGCCGCGGCGAGCGCGATACCGGTGGCCGCCGACGTGAAATTGTGGAACGCCAGGCCGAACATCTGCGAAAAATACGACATGGTCGATTCGCCTGAATAGCTCTGCCAGTTGGTGTTCGTGATGAAACTCGCCGCCGTATTGAACGCGAGATGGGGAACGAGCCCGGGCAACTTCTGCGGATTGAGCAGGGCCTGCAGGGGCAGGCGGTCCTGGAAGCGCAGGACGAAGTAGGTGAACAGCAGGCCGATCAGGCTGAACAGCAGCATGGCAAAGGTGTAGGCCTTCCAACCCTGCTCGCGGTCGCGATCGATGCCGCAAATGCGGTAGGTCAGGCGCTCGAACGGGCCGACCACGCCGTCGAGCCAGGTGCGGCCGTGGACGTCGAGAACCTGGACGAGATAGAGGCCCAGCGGTTTGGTAAGGGCGAGAAGCGCCGCGACAAAGAGCGCCAATTGAAGCCAGGAATTGGGATGGTTCACGAGATTAGAACTTTTCCGGCCAAAGCACCGCGGCGATAAGGTAGAGCACGATGATGCCGGCGATCCCGGCGACGATCAGGTCGGACATGGTGGGTGGGGGTTGAGGTGGGCAGCCCGATTCGGTTCAGCGCAGCTTGCCGCAGGCGACGGCATACACCGCGCACACGACAAAGAACGCCACCGAGCCGAGAACGTAGGGCAGGTCTGAAACAGAGCTCATCGCCCGGAGTTTAGGGAGAATCCGCCGGGCACCCTAATAAACAGACGCTCTCAAGGCATAAACAAAACATAAACACTGCGGTGCCTGGCCCAATGCCAGCGACACGCAATCACCCGGAGCATAATGGATTGCACGGCTCGATGCCGAGCCGTCCGGCGACGCTTTATCGGCGGCATCCGGTTCACCCCGCCAATTCATTTACGCATAGCGTGAGACGCAGAAAGATACTGAAACTTCTAGTAAACCAAGTGTAAGGAAATCGTGCAGAAATGGCACGTATTGGGCTGCGTGCTCGCGTCCGATTCCCTCAACCGAAGTCAGTCTAGATTCCCTCTGCAACTATGAATACGAAGCACTTCCTAGCTTTGATCGCGGCTATGGCCGCCCTCGCGTCGGGTGCAAAAGCAGACATTATCAGCACCGGAGCGCTTACCTTCGCCGACCAAAGTACCGGCCTGACCTGGATAAAGGTCGATACGTTTTGGGGCCTTTCCTACAACGAGATCGCCGCTGGCCTGACTGGCTCGGGCTTCACATTTGCGACCTTTAGCCAGGTCCAGACCCTGTTTGCGGACGCCGGAAATCCGGCGACCGAGCCGGAATATGACAGCCTGGCGGCGGCCATGGGCGGTGCGTGGTCCGGCGGCACGGAGCCGACGGGCCGGGAAATCATTTGGGGCGATTACTTGAGCGACAGCTCAGGCGAAAACTGGGCCTGGTCCTTTAGCCCAAATAGCGGGGGAGGAGCTTGGGCGAGCGCCAACGAGGGCTATCCCCTCGACTTCACCTATGCGGACTTGGGGGCGTGGGTGGTCCAGGCCGGCGCGGCCTCGATTCCCGATCACGCGTCGAGCTGGCTCTTGCTAGGTCTGAGTGCCGTGGGGCTGCTGGCTTGCCGCCAGAGGTTCGGTCGCGCGATCACCCCGTAGCCGACACCCCATCACCGATTCAC
>CAZWMF010000686.1:0-888 GCA_964634535.1 uncultured Opitutaceae bacterium
CAGCATCGAGATGAAGCGCTCGAGGTCGGCGGCCGCTTTGGCTTGCGCCCATTCGGCGATCCGCAGGGACGCTTCGGCTTCGAGGAGATGCTTGTGGTAGGTCCTAAGGTCCAAGCCTTCGTTCTTGGTGAGGGGCATTATGCGGCCTTGGGGAGTTCGACCGCTATCGGTTCGAGCGAGCTGGCATCCACTTCAAGAGACATGGACCGCGCGATCGTCGTGATGCTGACCACCACTCGGGTTTTGCCGCGAGTCTTGAGGACGAAGCCTTCGAGGCCTTCGTAAGAGCCGCCGCGGGCGATGCGCACGCGCGCGCCTTCGGCCAGATACTCGCAGGCCTTGGCGTCTTTGGATTGGGCGATCATTTGGACTGCCACGATTTCGCGCTCGGGAATGGCCACCGCGTGGCGGCCCCAGCCGAGGATCGAGACAACCTGGGGAATCGCAACCACCGGCGTCTTATCTTCCAGGTCGAACCGGGCGAAGACGTACCCGGGCATGAACTTCTTTTCCACTTGGCGGCGCTCATCGCGGGAGACTTCGAACCGAACCGGATAGAACGCTTCGACGCCTTCATAATGGAGCTTTCCGGCTACAAGGCGCTCGAAGTTGCTGCGGACATGGAGGGCATACCAGTTCATGCCGCCGATCCCGGTCCCGTCTCTAAGGCGACGTCGGCCAGCACGCAAACGGCGATGGTCAAGCGGTCGATGGCTCTCTCGACGCCAGTTGCGGTGAATCCGTCACTCGATTTCGTGGCCGCGTTGGCGATGGCCTCCAGCAATGCGCTGGCGTCTTTGCGCTCTTCAGGCGTGAGCATAAGAAAGTAAGAGTTGGAGGGCCCCGCCCCGGGAATTTCACCCAGTGCCCGAACCAGGGGATCAGGGG
>CAZWMF010000686.1:898-2269 GCA_964634535.1 uncultured Opitutaceae bacterium
AGGATCGGGCCTACAAATCCTCGTTGGTGGGAACGTCTCCCTTCGGTCAAGGCGCGGTACGTCTACCTTCGGCCCGGTTCAATCAGGTGGTCCTGCGCCGTCGACGCTTGCGCTCGTCTCGTAGCGCTTTGAAGCGCCATTGGTCGAAGCGCTCTGGACCCGTGAACGGGAGGGACCCGCCCGGGATTTTCACCCAGTTACAAAGCGGCTCCCGTTAGGCAATCGCTTCGCTACCCTCAGCGGGGCCGCGGATCATAAAAGTTGGGTGGTTTCCAGATTCGGCTGGACCGGGTCGGGTTGTAGGGCCCAGCCCCGCCCGGCTACGCTCCCTCTTGCAGCCAGCAAGTATGCGGGAGCAACCACCCGTAAATCGATGGCCTACGGCCCCTTGGTTCCAACAAAAGCGTCGGAAAACCGTTGGAAAACCGCGACGTCACAAATTTGTTATCTACAGCAAATGCTCTAGGCCGCTTGCTTGGGCAGGATCAGCACCGCAGTCACGTCCCGCGAGCCGGTCGGCGCCGTACCGGAGAAGGCGGAGCGCTTGCTTTCAGGCACATGAGCCTCGATCAGTTTCTTGGTGTAGCCGAGGGCGTCGGCCAGTTTGGCGCCGAGAGCCGCTTTGAGAGCGGCGAAGGCCTTAGGCTTGTCGGTGATGGCGAACTCTCTCTCGCACGCCGACAGGTCCACATAGTAGAGATTTCCCGTCAGCCGCAACGGCTCCGCGGCGGGGTCGTTTGCGTGCCTGTCCCGAAGCGCCTTTTTGACCGCTTCCCACTCTTTGAGCATCGGCCTGGCCTCGCAATAGCGGGTGTACAGGACTCCGGCTCGATCAAAGAGTTCGCGGTCGGCCGCTTTGTTTTTGGCGGCGATGGAGATCACTGCGGCAGGCACGATTCCACTATGGCCTATCTTTTTGTGTGAAACAATACGAGAATAGTTGGTATAGAACCCATCGAATAGTTGGGTTCGCTCCCGCCTTACTCGTCACGAGAGCGCCCACGCAACGAAAACACTTGACCGTTCCAGGACTCACCGCGCCCGTCGAAGTGCTCTATCTGACCACTCGGGAAAGACAAGTGCTGCGGCGTGTCTGCATGGGGTGGTGCTCCGAGGAGATCGCGAAAGGCCTCGGGATCGCGGAGGCCACCGTGCGCGGCCACGAGCACGATATACGGCGCATCTTGGGCCTCGGCGATCGCGGCGCCCTGATGGCTTGGGGCTTACAGAATCCGGACGGCTACTGGCACGGCTATTGCGTCGAGCGGTCGCACGACGGCGATTGCCCGTGCTCCTACTGCAGGCTGACAGCGGAATTCCCCATGGGAAGGGCCGCGTGAGGTTCCCGGTCAAGCGCACGGCGCGCGGGTG
>CAZWMF010000687.1:0-2269 GCA_964634535.1 uncultured Opitutaceae bacterium
GCCAAGGCGGTGGCCGCCCTGGTGCCCAATCCCGGATCGGCGATCGATTACCTCGAGGTGATCGGATCGGGCCGGGGCTTGGCGGGGCCGGCGCTGCCGTGCATCGCCATTCCGACGACGGCCGGGACGGGCTCGGAAGTGACCCGCAACGCCGTGCTGACTTCGCCGGATCACCGACTCAAGGTGAGCCTGCGCGGTCCCGGTCTCTTGCCCCGGCTGGCGCTCGTCGATCCCGACCTGACGCTTCCGCTGCCGCCCGCCCTGACCGCCAGCACGGGCCTGGATGCCCTGACCCAATTGATCGAGCCGTTCGTTTGCACCCGGGCCAGTCCCTTTACCGACGGCGTCTGTCGCGAGGGACTCGGGCGGGCCGCGCGGTCGTTGCGGCGGGCGTTCGCGCATGGCGCGGATCGGGCGGCCCGGGAGGACATGGCGGTGGCGAGCCTGTTCGGCGGGATAGCGTTGGCCAACGCGGGCCTGGGCGCCGCCCATGGGCTGGCATCGCCCTTCGGCGGTCGGTACGGCGCCCCGCACGGGGCGGTGTGCGGCGCGCTGCTCGCGCCGACTATGGAGGTCAATTTGCGGGCGGCCCGCCGCGGTCGGGGCGAGGAAACCGAACGCCGCTACACCGAAGTGGCGCGCCTTCTGACGGGCCGGTTGGCGGCCTCGGCCGACGAGGGACTCGCCTGGGTCCGCGGGCTCGCGGCGGACTTGGGCATTCCGGGCCTGCGCGCTTACGGCGCCGTCCCGGCCGACTTTCCGGCCTTGGCGGCGCAAGCGGCCCAATCCAGCAGCATGAAGGCCAATCCGGTCGTCCTGGCGTCGGCCGAAATCGAGGAAATTCTCGCCGGCGCGTTCTGAGCCCGGCAAGGTCGGGCCCGGATGTCGCTCTTCCGGCAATTCTTCGCCTGCAAGTCGATCGACCGGCTGATCGCCGATTCGGAGGATCCGAAGAAGCGACTGACCAAATCGCTCGGCCCGTGGAGCCTGGCCGCTCTCGGGATTGGGGCGATCATCGGCTCGGGCATCTTCGTGCTGACCGGCTCGGCGGCGGCGGGCGAGCACTTCGCGGCGCCCTCGGTCTTGCACGCCCAGGTGATGGATCTCGTCTACAATTTCCTCCAGCACGGCAACACCGCGGGCGTGCTCCTGCACGGCCGGCCGCCGGCCGGCCCGGCGATCGCCCTGTCGTTCATCCTTGTCGCGGTCGCGTGCGGCTTCGCCGGGTTATGCTACGCCGAACTGGCCTCGATGATCCCGATCGCCGGCAGCGCCTACACCTATTCCTACGCTACGCTGGGTGAAATCTTCGCGTGGATCATCGGCTGGGATCTGATCTTGGAATACGCGGTCAGCAACGTCGCGGTCGCGGTCGGCTTCGGCGCGTATTTGAAGGCGCAGTTGGCCTCGTTTGGCCTCAATTTGCCGGACCGGTGGTCGACCCCGGTTTGGGCGGACGGGCGGCTGACCGGGGCCTATTTCGATCTGCCGGCCTTTCTGGTCGTTTTTGTTCTGACAATTCTTCTCGTGCGCGGCGTCCGCGAGTCGGTGCGCGCCAACAACGTCATGGTGCTCGTGAAGATTTTCGCGATCGTCGCATTCCTCGTGGTGGGCGCCCAGCTCATCCGGCCGGCCAATTGGCACCCGTTCGCGCCCTCGGGTTTCGCCGGGATACTCTCGGGCGGAGCCATCATCTTCTTCACCTATATCGGCTTCGACTCGGTTTCCACCGCGGCGGAGGAGTCGGCCAATCCGCAGCGCGACATGCCCTTCGGGATCATCGTCTCCCTGGTGGTCTGCGCGGCGCTCTACGTCGGCGTGGCGTTGGTTCTCCTGGGCATGATGAAGTACACGGCCTTTGTGTCCGGCCCGGCGGCCGATGCGCCCGTCGCCTACGCCCTGCAGGCCTTGGGCGCCCACCCGATCGTTCTGACGGTCATCGTCGTCGGCGCCCTGATGGGCATGGTGTCCTCCCTGCTGGTGTTTCAATACGGGCAGGCGCGCATCTGGTACGCGATGTCGCGGGACCGTCTGCTGCCGGATTTTTTCTCCACCGTCCACGCGCGTTTCCGCACGCCCCATTGGTCCACCTGGATCGCCGGGCTGGCGGTCGGCGTCCCCGCCGGGCTCGTCGATATCGGCGACGCGGCCGATCTGTCCAACATCGGCACCCTGTTCGCCTTCGTCCTCGTTTCCTTGGGCGTGATCCTTCTGCGGCGGCGCCAGCCCGACCGGCGCCGCGGCTTCCGGGTGCCGTTCGTGCCGGTCT
>CAZWMF010000688.1:0-2268 GCA_964634535.1 uncultured Opitutaceae bacterium
ATCGTCCAGCCGATAGACGCCTTGGCCCGCCAGCATGATGAGCCCGTGCTCCATGACATGGGTCTCGACGAACGGAAGGGTGGCGCCCGGCTGATAGGTGAAAATATTCATCGCCAGGTCGAACGACGGCGTATCCGGCAGGAGAACCTGGAGACGCGCATCCGGGTCGCCGAGAAACGGCCGGCCTTTGACGCGCGCCGCGCGACCGACGACCGGCGGGGGCGCCGGCACCCCGACGAGCGGATTGAATCGCTTTTGGAAAAGCGTGAGCTGTGTGCCGGGTAAGGGATCCGTGAACCGCCAGGCCGCGCCCGCCGGCGCAAAGAAATACGTCCCGGCCCGGCACGCGCTCCGTCGGCCGCCGAGTTCCAACCCGCCGCCGCCGGCCATCACGTACGCGGCGGTCTCCTGTTCGTCCCCGGGCCGCCGAATCGCCCCGCCGCGCCCGAAGGTGACGAGGAGCTGCGTCAGGGCGGCGCCCATCGCCGGAGAAATCACCACCACGCACGACTCCGCGGCAATGCCCGGAACCGAACTCGGAACCCGACCGTCCGGCGCGATCAACGCATGCCGGGCGGCCACTCGGGTGCGGGTTTGTCCAAAAAGGGCGCTCACGGGTTGGGCGAATTGCGGCCGACCCGGGCGGCCGAGGCAAGCCCATTGATGGGCTGCGGGCGCACGAAGCGGCCGCCCGGGCGCGGGACGGCCCCGGCGACCGGCGGATACACCGGCCGACCGCGCAGGTAGGTGCGCCGGATTTGAATACGGCTGGACCGTCCGACATACGGGCTGAACCAGTGGCGGGTGAGCAGTTCCCCTTCGGCGATCACCCGGCCGGGCGCGGGCCCGATCACGGAAAAATCCGCGTCGCAGCCAACCGCCAGCATCCCCTTCGATCCGGCCAGGCCGAACCGCCAGGCGACATTGCGCGCCAGGACGGCGGCCAGCCGCGGCCAGGCGGCGGACTCGGCCGAGGACAAGACCAGCTCGGCTCCGTGCTGGACGCCGGCGATGCCGCCCCAGACGTCGAAGAAGTCGGCCGACTGCTTCAGGGCCGGCGCGGCGGGCGAGTGATCCGAGCCGATGGTGTCGATGTCGCCGGCCGCGAGCCGCCGCCACAGGCTCCGGCGGCGCGCCTCGTCGCGAATCGGCGGGGAGCATTTTGCGACCGCGCCGAGGCGCACGACGTCCGCGGCATTGAGCAGCAAATAGTGCGGGCAAGTCTCCGCCGAAACGTCGACGCCGCGCCGCCGCGCCCGGGCGACGACCTCCAGGCCCTCCGGACTGCTCACATGGACGATGTGCAGCCGGCACCCGGTCTCGCCCGCCAGGTCGACGGCGAGGCGGATCGCCGCCACCTCGGCCACCACCGGCCGGGTCGTCTGCCAGGCGCGGACGGACCGCCGGCCCCGGGCCCGCGCCAACCGCGTTAGGCGGCTCACGCCGGCCGGATCCTCAGCATGGACGGCGACCGGCCGGTCCACGGCCGCGGCTTCGCGCATGCCCGCCTTGAGGCCGGCCGGATCGATCCGCGGGAAGCTCGGCATGCCGCTGTCGCAAAGGAACGCTTTGAAGCCCACCGCCCCGGCCCGGGCGAGCGCAGCCAATGCGTCCCGATTGCCCGGGACCAAGCCGGCCCACAGGCCGAAATCGACCCAGGATTTCGCTTCGGCCCGCCGGCGCTTCGCCGCAAACGCCGCCAGCGTGGTCACCGGCGGCTCGGAATTGAGCGGCATGTCGAAGAAAGTGGTCCCGCCGCCCGCCGCGAGCGCGCGCGAGCCGGTGCTCAATCCCTCCCAACTCGCCCGGCCCGGCTCGTTGAAATGCACGTGCGCGTCGACGATGCCCGGAAACAGGTGGCAGCCGGACGCGTCGAGTTCGCACGCAGCCGCTCCGTTCAGGCGTGGGCCGAGCGCGGCAATGCGTCCGTCGAGGACCGCCAAGTCGGCGGCGTGCACGCCCTCGGGCGTCACCACGCGGCCCCCCCGGACCACGAGATCCCAATCGCTCATGGGTGGGCGCCCTCCCGCACCCAGGCCGCGATCACCGCCCGCTCCTCGTCGGTCGCGTGGGTCGCGTTGCCGAGCGGCATAATCCGGGTCACCACCACCTGCTGATAGATGCGCTGGGCATTCTGCACGATGCGGTCCGGGCTGGTCAGAACGACCCCGGCCGGCGGCTGGGTGATACCGGGGAAGGTGGGCACCGTCGAGTGGCAGGTGACGCACCGCTGGCTGCAAATGAGCCCATTCGGAATAGAATTTTGCC
>CAZWMF010000689.1:0-2265 GCA_964634535.1 uncultured Opitutaceae bacterium
ACTGACGCCCATGCCGGTGTCGCCCGTCGACGAATTCGTGAGCATGACCTGGTTTTCGGTCGCGTTGTATGTGGCGATGACCCCGGCATTCGAGTTGGTGATGCGGCTCAGCAAGGTGCCCAGGGTGTCCGTGTTCGCGTTGTAGTCGATCGTAACCCCATTGATGACGAGCGAACCGTTGCCCGAGGAATCGAGGCCCGTCAGCGGAGTGAGGAGGCCGCAGGTGGCGATCGAATCGTTGACGTTGAGCGAGCCGACCCGCGCCGAGCTGGAGATCTGGTTGGTACCGTTGTTCTGCAACTTCATCTCTTGGAGGAAATTGCTCGTGTCGTTGTCGGCGCCCAAGACAATCGGTCCCCCGGTGCTGGTCAGCGTCACCTTGTCCGAGCCCGGATCGTAGCCCGCCGTGACCTTGCCGCCGGTCGCGTTCCCGATCGCGGTGAAGACGTCGGCCAGCGATTCGCTCGTGGTGACGGTCACCGGTTCGCCGTTCACGGTGAAGGTTCCGGCCGTGACCGGCTGCGCCGTCGCCAGGTTGGCGATCGTGAGGCCGGAAACATCGTCGCTGGAATTGAGCGGCTGGCTGATCCGCGTCGCTCCCATGAGGGTCGAGGCGGTGGCCAGGCCCGTCACGGCGATGGAATAGTTCCCGGGCGTCGTCCCGGACGGGGCGGTCCCCTGCCAGGTCGAGTTCGGATTGTTCGAGGTGACGGTGACCCCGGAGTACAGCGAAGGATCCTCGAGCGCATACACCGAATTGGTCAGATTCGTCAGGTCGGTGTTGATCGCACCCAATGCGGTGACCTGGGCGTTGACTTGGTTCTGCTGCGCCTGCACCTGATTCACCCCTGCGCTATCGGCCGTGATCAGGTCATTGATGATCAACTGCCAGTTAAAGCCAGAGGCAAGCCCTGCGATTTGTACGCCAGCCATGATTAGTGCGCGAGTGGAGAATTAGCGTTAGCCCTATCGGCACGGCCCGGCGGAAGTTTAGCCTCAAGTTTTGGGCCGCCCAGGCCGATCGCTCGCGATCGGCCGGGCGGGACAGGTCCGCGGGCTCCCGCGGCGGTCAACCGGGCGCCCTCGGCCGCCCGCCGATTTTCCCGCTCCGCAACCGCGAGCGAGCTTCGCCGCGGTTTTGCGCCCCCTCCCGGCCGGGCCCAAAAAACCTCCGTTCTGCCCCGATTCCATCCCGGCGCAGGCTCCGAAACCGCCGGCGCCCGCGCCGCCAAGGGCTCGCCGCAACTCCTGGGCCGGCTTCCGGGACGGCGAAGCCGGAAACGAAAAGACCCGCCGCTCTCCCCTCGGGACGGAGCCGGATTTTCCCCGGCGGCGGCGCGCCCAAATCGCACTTTAGCAAAATCCGTCAAGTCCAAAATAATTTATTCGGCGAAACCGCGTAAAGTTTCCGGCGGCGCGCGACGATACCCATTTCGCCGCGGGTTGGACCAGCGGCCGGCGCGATCCGAAGCCGCCTCCCTCGGATCCGAATGCGACACGGACGTCGCGCTTACATATCAAGGAAGATAACATGTCTGTAGTCATCAATACCAATACCGCGGCGGAGATCGCTGCGAACAACCTAGCCAACTCGAACATGCAGTTGCAGGAGAGCATGAACAAGCTCTCCAGCGGTTCGAAAATCGTCAACCCGTCCGACGATGCCGGCGGACTTGCGGTTTCCATGAAGCTCACGGCCACCGTCGATCGGGAGACCGCCCTCCAGAACAACATCGGCGACGCCACCTCTTACCTGCAGACGCAGGACGGAGCGCTCCAAGTCGCCGGCTCGATCCTCGATCGCATCAGCCAATTGGAGACCTTGTACCAGGATCCGACCAAGAACAGCTCGGACCTCTCCAACTACGACGACGAGTTCACCCAGCTCCAGTCCGAACTCACGGCGCTGGAGGGCGGGTCATTCAACGGCGTCAGCCTCTTCGGCAGCACCGGGTTCAACGTGGCGGTCACCGACGACCTGTCGACGACCTCCGGCGTGACGGTCATGGGCCAGAACATCGCCAGCACCGCGAGCGGAATCGGCGCGATCACCGCCAGCGGGGTGACCAGCCTCGGCAGCAGCGCGCTCGGCGGCCTGACGACGATCACCTCCGCGATCCAGAACGTCGCGACGATGCGCGCCAACAACGGCGCGGAACAAAGCCGGCTCAACTTCGCCAGCACTCTGCTGACGACCAACTCCACCAACCTCCAAAGCGCCATCAGCCGGATCTCCGACGTCGATGTCGCCCAGGAAACCACCAA
>CAZWMF010000690.1:0-2263 GCA_964634535.1 uncultured Opitutaceae bacterium
CCCAGGTGCAGCTGCTTGGTCCAGCCGCGGGCGGCGTCCCAGCGGCCGAATTCGAGCAGGAGAAACGAACCGTAGCGGAGCTGATCCGCCCGCGCGGGCACCCGCCCGGCCCGGGCGGCGTCGAAGGCCACGCTCGCCTGCTCGCGGGTCGCCGGCTCGGCAAGCGCGGCCTCGAGCCCGTGATCGGACAAGCGGCAGCCGGCCGCGTGGAAATCGTCGTGGCGGCGGTGCAGCGCCTGGATCAGGTCGTCGAAGCTGCGCACCGTCTGGCCCGCCGCGCCGCCCAGCCGTTCGAGCCACGCGTTGAACGCGGGCGGATCGCCCACGGCCAGCGCCTTGTCCGGGCGGTACGCGGGATAGACCCGCGTCCGCAGCCCGCTCGCCCGGATCTTCCGGTGCAGATCGAGCGAATCGGCCGGGTCGTCGGTCGTGCAGACCACGGCCACGTTGGACCGTTCGAGCAAGTCGTGCACGCGCAGGCCGGCCAACCGCTCATTGGCCTCGCGCCAAATGCCGTCCGCGGATTGGGGGTTCAGCAGGCGGTCGATGCCGAAGTAGCGCAACAGCTCCAGATGGGTCCAGTGGTACAGCGGATTGCGCAGGGTGTGGGGCACGGTCTCGGCCCACGCTTGGAATTTCTCGCGCGGGCTGGCCTCGCCCGTGCAAAACCGCTCGGCCACGCCGTTCGCGCGCATCGCCCGCCACTTGTAGTGATCGCCCGCCAGCCAGATTTCCTGGAGGTCGGCAAAACGATGGTTGTCGGCGATTTGCTGAGGCGGCAGGTGGCAGTGATAGTCCAGGATCGGCTCGGTCCGGGCGAAGCGGTGGTAGAGATCCCGGGCCGGCTCGGTGCCGAGCAGAAAGTCCTCGTGAATAAAGGCCATGGGGTGGTCGGATTGGAAGGAAGGTCGGAGCGAAAGGATCAGGGCGCGATGTCGGCGAGCAAAGCCTCGAGCGAGGCGTAGCGCTCCAGTCGCGCCCGGGCGGCGGCACAGACCGGGCCGGCGGCCAGTCCGGTCGTCTCGGCCAGAAACACGATGTAGGCGGCGACGTTGCGGGCGAAATTGAGTCGGCCGGCGTCGCTGATCGAATAAAACCGCGCGCGCTGGGCATACCCGGCCGCCGTGTGGTCGCCCAGCGCCGCCTTGACCGGCCGGCCCTGGGCGGCGAGGACGAATAGAAAATTGTACTCGAACCAGAACATATGCTCCGGGCTGGCCGACAGCGCTTCCAGCGCGGCCCGGCATTGCGCGGCCGAGGCGAATACCTCCGTTGGGCGCCCGGCCTTGCCCAAGGCGTCGGCCACGAAGACGCGGGCCATTTTCTGCTCGGTGGCGTCGGCGCTGAAGGCGCCCAGCAAGGCCAGCTCCAAGGTGAAGCGATACCAGTCCCGCCAGAGCGCCTGGTCGGAGGCCTGCGGCGAATCGTGCAGGGCCCGGCCCATCTCATAGGTGTAGCGGCCGCTCGTCTTGATTTCGAGCCGGCCGCCCGTCACCCGGCCCATCACGGCGTAGTTGGCCGCCGATTTGCCCGAACCGGAATGGAAGCCGATACTCGCGCCGAATCTTGCGCAGACGGCCCACTGCGTGCCGATCAGCCGTTCCAGGGCCGCGTTGTCCGGATACGGCATGTTTTTCTGGAAGCCGAAGGCCGGCGCGACGAAATGGATGGGCATGCCCAGGACCTCGCAGAGGGCCAGCATGATCGCGGTGGTCTCGGGCGTCGTCAGGCCGGGCAATTCGTCGATCGACAGCTCCCGCAGGTACGCGCGGCCCACCGCCGTCGTGAAGAGCCGGGCGCGGGCGGCCGCGTATTTCCCGTCGCGCCGCTGCATTTTCTCGAGGGCCGGCCAGACGGACGCGAGCAGGCTGAAGAACGCGGCCGCGTCGATCGTCAACCCGGCGGCGGCCACCCGCTGTCTCGCCCGGTCCACGATATCGGCGGGAACCCGGGCCCGGACCCAGCCCGCGGCATCCGCGGGCGGCGTGCCGACCGCCAGTTCGGGCGAAAGATCGAAGGTGATATAGCTCGCCAGCACGCTGCCCGCCACGAGTTGGTCCTCGCGGGCGTCAAACTTCCCGCCGATCGGCTGGTGGTCGGCATTGAAGCTCCAGGCGATGCGCCGGCGATGGAAGCCGGTCTTGAGCTTGGACAGGACGCAGCCGTGGCTCATGCCCTCGACGCTCTGGCCCTGGTGGCCTTCGGGCACGTTGGCCCCGATGAAGGGAAACGGCACGGTGTCGAGCCGGCCCTCCAGCATCGC
>CAZWMF010000691.1:0-1206 GCA_964634535.1 uncultured Opitutaceae bacterium
CGCCGCGCTGGCCGGAGCCGTGGCGATCGTGACCGTCGGCGTCGGATTCGTGGAATCGCTGCTGGCCCGCTTCTCGTTCCGCAGGGTGCCGCTCCTGCTGACGACGGCGTTCCTGTTCTGCCTGTTTGCGCTGTTGCTGGCGTGGAAGGGAGGTGGCCCGTGAATGAGACGTTGAATCTCCTCATCGGCCTCGCGATGGGGCTGAATTTGCTGGCGCTGGGGAGCGGCCGGCTGCCGTCGATCATCCAGACGATGGCGGTGCAGGGCGTGGTGCTGGGCGTGTTGCCGCTCGTGATCGAGCGCCCGTTCGGCTGGATGGTGGCGTTCGTCGCCTGCGTCACCGTGGCGGTGAAGGGAATCTTGATTCCCACGCTCCTGCGCCGGGCGATGCGCACGGCCAACATCGAGCGCGAGGTCGAGCCGTTCATCGGCTTCGTCCCGTCCCTCCTGCTGGGGGCGGCGGGGACGATCGGGGCCGTGACGGCCGCCCGCGCGCTGCCGCTGCTGCCCGAGCATGCGAACACCCTCGTGGTCCCGGGCGCCCTGGCTTCGATCTTCACCGGCTTCGTCCTGCTCGTCGGCCGGGTAAAGGCCATCTCCCAGGTCTGCGGTTACCTGATCATGGAGAACGGCATCTACCTCTTTGGCCTGCTGCTCATCCACTCGACGCCGCTCCTCGTCGAGTCGGGCATCCTCCTCGACCTCACGGTGGCGGTGTTTGTTATCGGCATCATTGTCGACCGCATCCAGCGCGCGTTTGATTCCCTTGACACCCGGAAACTGACGGTGCTTCGCGAATGATGGCCCTTCTTCTCATCGTCGTGCCCCTGGCGGGGGCGCTTGTCGCTGTCTTGTGGCCGAACGATCGGACGAGGCCGTGGCTGTTGCCGGTATTCGCCGCGGGGCACACGATCCTGGTCTTCGCGCTGCTCGCGAGCCCGCCGGTCGTCCCGCCCGCGGCGTGGCTCGGCTTCGATCCGCTCGCCCGCGCCGTGCTCCCGGCGGTCTCGTTGCTGTTTCTGGCCTGTGCGGTTTACGGGGTTTTCTACCTCCGGCTCCGGCCGGCCCGCCCCAATCGCGTATTTGTGGCGGCGCTCCTGGCGATTCTCGGGTTCCTGAGCGCGGGCCATCAGGCTCGCCACCTCGGGCTGCTGTGGATCACGACCGAGGCGGTGACGCTGGCGGCCGTGCCCCTGCTGCACTTCA
>CAZWMF010000691.1:1216-2262 GCA_964634535.1 uncultured Opitutaceae bacterium
GGCCTTCGAGGCGACCTGGAAGTACCTGCTGATCGGCGGCACCGGCATTGCCCTGTCGCTCCTCGGCTCCTTCTGCCTCGGCTACGCGTCGCTGCACGGAGGCGGTTCCGGGGACCTGACGTTTGCCGCGTTGGCCGCCCAGGGCACCGCCCTCTCGCGGCCGTGGGTCCTGATCGCGTGGGTTCTGCTGCTCGTCGGATACGGCACCAAGATGGGCCTCGCCCCGATGCACACGTGGAAGCCCGACGCCTATGGCGAGGCGCCAGGCATCGTGGGTGCGATTCTTGCGGGTGGCGTTACCACGGTGGCGTTCACCGCGCTCCTGCGGGTGCGCGCCGTCGTCGACGCCGCCGGCGCCGGCGCGGTGGCGGGCCGAACGCTGCTGGGGGTCGGGTTGTTTTCGATCCTCCTCGCCGCGCT
Organism: uncultured Opitutaceae bacterium; assembly: GCA_964634535.1. Classification (GTDB taxonomy): domain Bacteria; phylum Verrucomicrobiota; class Verrucomicrobiia; order Opitutales; family Opitutaceae; genus Palsa-1447. The sequence goes on from CAZWMF010000691.1 coordinate 1,637, forward strand.
CCTGCTCCTGGCCACGCGGGACTTCAAGCGGATGCTCGCCTATTCGAGCATCGAGCACATGGGCATTCTCGTGATCGGCGCGGCGCTGGGCGCCGGCGGCACCTGGGCGGCGCTCTTTCACGTCTGGAGCAACAGCCTGACCAAGGGCGCGCTTTTCCTCAGTGCCGGCAACATCCGCCGTGCGGCCGGCGCCCGGACCATCGACGAGGTCAGCGGCATGACGGCCGTGACGCCCAAATCGGCCGCGATCTTCGTGGCCGGGATGTTCGCCGTCACCGCCTGCCCCCCGTTCGGGCCGTTCTTCAGCGAACTGCGCGTCCTGCGGGCGGCCATCGCCACGGGCCACGGGCTGGTGGCGGGCGTCTTTCTCGGCGGGCTGCTCTTCGCATTTTTCGGCCTGACCCGGCTTGTGTTTGCCATCGTCGATGGCCGGCCGCGCCTGCCCGCGGCGAATGCGGAGGGAAAACGCGTGCGCGAGACGGCGGGCGTGATCCTGCCTCCATTGGTGCTGCTGGGTCTTTCACTCTGGCTCGGCCTGGCGACACCGGCCGTGCTGCGCGGCGCCTGGACGGACGCCGTCGCCCAGCTCTTTCCCGCGCCGTGAGTCCCGATTCACCCTTCGCCCT
>CAZWMF010000692.1:0-2254 GCA_964634535.1 uncultured Opitutaceae bacterium
ATCGCATTCGTCACGATGCCGTTCAGCTTTGAGGGCGGCCGGCGGCTCAAGCAGGCCGAGGAAGGGCTGCGGGCCCTGCGCGCCCAGTGCGACGCCGTGATCCCTCTGCCCAACGACATCGTGCTGCAGGAGGCGACCGAGAACGAGACGGTCCTCGACTCGTTCGCCCGGGCGGACGCCTGGGTCGGCCGCGGGGTGCGTTCGATCTGGTCGATGCTGTTCAAGACCGGTCTCATCAATCTCGACTTCGCCACGCTGCGGCAGGCCTTTCAGCACCGCGGCGGCAAGACGCTCTTCGGCTTGAGCGAGGGTCAGGGCGAGAATGCGGTGGCGGATGCAATTGCCCAACTGAAGCTCTGCCCGCTCCTGCACACCCCGGAATTTTCCCAGAAGGCCGACCGGCTTCTGGTCAACATCATCGGTGGGACGGATCTGACCCTGCCCAAGGTCAACGAAATCATGAACGCGGTGACCGAGCAGTTTGGCCGCGATTCCCACATCATCATGGGGGCGGTGATCGACGAGGCCCTGCAGAATCGGGTGGAAGTCTGTGTGATCGGCACGAGCGATATCGGCGGTCGGGTGTTGGCCCGCCGGCCGCTGCCGCGCGCGCGGCCCGCGGCCCCGACGGCGCCGCCGCCGGCGACGCCGGCCGGACCCGAGTTGGCGACGATCGCGGAAGTGCGCCCCGCCGAACTCGCCCAGGCGGCGGCGGCCGCTGCGGCCGCCGCCAAGGCCAGCCAGGAGGAATTTGGGTTCGGCGCAATCGAGAGCCGCGGCTTCTTCGAAAAGACCGATCGGAACCTCTTTGACGGCCAGGATTTGGACGTGCCCACCTATCTCCGCAAGGGCATCAAGATCATCCTGTAGCCTCGCCCGTTCCCGGGGGGCCGTTCGCGCCGGGCAACCGCCGATCCGATCTGCCGGTTGCGTGGGCTCGCGAATTACTCCGCTCGGATCGCCTCCAGCGGGTTGATCTGGGTCGCCCGCCGCGCCGGCATCCAACCGGCGAGGATCGTGGCGGCCAGGACCACCGCGGCGAAGTGTTGCTAGTGTCCGTGGGCCGGGAGCGACGCCACGGCGAGGGTCACGGCAAAGGCGAGGAAGACGGCTCCCAGCGCCCGATCGATCCAATGGCCTTTGGCCTGGAAGGCCCGGCGAATGGGAGCATGGGTGAAGATGAACGCGACCAAAATGAACCAGCCCGCCGTGGTGGCGATGATCCAGGCGCCATAGCCCAGCCGGATCTGCCAGGGTGTGCGCGGGCTGACCAGACTCGCAAAAAACGCGACGAAGAAGAGCGTGGCTTTGGGGTTGAGGGCGTTTGTGAAAAAGCCCAGGCGCCAGGCCCTCCGCGCCGGCTGGGGCGGACCGGGGGGCGCGGCGCTCGCCGCCGGATCGCCCGCCGGCCGCGGTTGGGTCCGCAGCCCCTGGATTCCCAACCAGGCGAGGTAGCCGGCCCCGACAAACTTGACGACGAGGAAGAGCTGCGCCGAACCGGTCTGGATGAGGCCGATTCCGAAAAGCGAATAGGTGATGTGGAGCGAAATCGCCGAGCCGATACCGAGCGCCGTCCAGATGGCGGCGCGCCGGCCGTGGGCGAGGCTCTGGCGGATGACGATCGCGAAATCCGGGCCGGGACTCGCGACCGCGAGCAGGTGGGCGCTCGCGATTTTGAGGAATTCCGGCCAGTACGGGCTCATCTGCCCGGTGTCGCCGCGGCCTCGGCGGCCACCTTGGCCTTATACGCGTTCACGCGTTCGAACAACTCGCGCTTCAATTGGTCCAGGCCCGTTTCGGCCAGGCAGGAGATTTCGACGTGCGGCACCTTATACCGGCGCTTGAACTTGGCCAAATTCGCCGCGGAGGCTTCCAAGTCCATTTTGTTGGCCGCGACCAGGCGGGGCTTGCGCAGGAGCGCCGGGTCGTAGCGTTTGAGTTCATCGAGCAACTGCTTGTAGTCGTCGCGCGGATCGCGCCCGTCCACGCCGGCCATGTCGAGCAGGATGAGCAGGAGCGAACAGCGTTCGATGTGCCGCAGGAAGCGGTGCCCCAGGCCGCGGTTTTCGCTCGCCCCTTCGATCAGCCCGGGGATGTCGGCCAGCCGCAAACGGCGGTCGCCGCCCGCGTCGCTCGTGTAATCGATGACCCCGATCTGCGGGTGGAGGGTCGTGAACGGGTAGGCCGCGGTCTTGGGACGGGCGTGCGTGATCGCCTTGGTGAGCGAGGACTTGCCCGCGTTCGGGAAGCCGAC
>CAZWMF010000693.1:0-2250 GCA_964634535.1 uncultured Opitutaceae bacterium
CCGGTCTGAATCAGTGGAATTCCCCGCGGTGGCATGTCCGATTAAATGCTTGGGGATTTGTGCGCATGGAGTCTTGGCGCGAGCCTGGACTCGCCCAGCGCCGCGCTTAGTTGTTCCATTGCTGTGGCTCGGGTGGCTGTCGTTGTCGGCATCCGCCCAGATTTTCGTGACAAACCCGAGCGCCGGTACGGTTAGCGAATACTCCACCACGGGGGGCTTGATGAACGCCGCGCTGATTTCCGGATTGGACACCCCGACCGACGTCGCGGTATCGGGCACCAACTTGTTTGTTTTTAGGGCATCAGGCGCCGTCCCTGCCGGTGCTATGAGTCCTACCGGGATCATCGGGGAATACACCATCACGGGAGCGGTCGTAAACGCTTCATTAATGCCGGGCATTAGCGGCCTCTGGTGCATCGCCGCCGCCGGAGGGAATCTTTACCTAGCGGGAACTGAATGGCATTACTACGAGAGTACGGGACCAAAGATTTCAACGGGCTGGTTCAGCGTAACGAGCATATCCGGGACATCTGTGGACGCCGATCAGTTCCTAGGGCTTACGGAACCTTTGGGAATCGCCGCGACGGAAAACAGGCTTGTTATCCTCTTGCGCAGCACGGTCTACCCCAACCCGCTGTCGGTCGCCGAATTCACCACCTCGGGAGTCGCGTTGCTTGGGCCTGGGGCCGGTCCGCAGAATGTTTCGGGGGCGCCGGTCGCCGTCGCGGCGGCCGGCTCCAATTTGTTCGTCTTAAACTCCGCCGGTACCGTCGGCGCATACGCGACGTCTGGCTCGGCCATCAATGCCTCGCTACTGACGGGATTGATCGATCCCATCGCCATCGCCACATCCGGCTCGTTTCTCTATGTGCTTAGCAGTAATGGGACGATCGGGAAATACACAACCACCGGTGTCACCGTGAATGCCGCGTTGGTCACGGGTTTAAGCGGGGTGGGTGGGTTCGCCGTTTCGCCCGTCGCGATTCCCACGTTCACGACCGAGCCGGATTCGGCCACGGTGGCCAGCGGTCAAACCGCTTCGTTTTCGGTGAGCGCATCCGGCGTGGGCCCACTGAGCTACCAATGGGCGTTTAACGGTTTACCGATTGCCGGCGCCACCGACTCCTATCTGGTCGTGCCCAATACGTCGGCGGCAAACGTGGGCACCTATGGCTGCGTTGTCACCGATGCGAACGGCACCTATACGCAGTCGGTTCCGGCCACGTTGACGCTGAGCGCGTCGACCGACCTCGGTCGACTCATCAATCTGTCCGCCAATACCTACGCGGGCCCCAGCAATCCGGTCACGATCGGCTTCTGCATCGGCGGGGCGGGCACGAGTGGCAGCCAGAGCGTCCTGCTCCGCGGCATGGGGCCTAGTCTGGCGGAATTCAGCATTCTCGACGCGTTGCCCGATCCGACCGTGACGGTGTTCAACGGATCGACCGTTGTCGCAAGCAATGACAATTGGGGCTCCAACCAAACGGCCGTGGCGGCCGCGGATACGGCCACGGGCGCGTTTGCCCCGATCAGCCCAATCAGTCTCGACGCCGCTCTGGTCGCGTCGCTCGCTGTGGGCAATTATACGATGCAGGTGGCCGGCAATGGCACCCAGGGAGGCCAGGCGCTCGCCGAATGCTATGACGACACCTGGGCCGGCGCTTACACGTCTGCCACGCCGCGACTCGTCAATCTTTCCTGTCGGACCAATCGCGCCGCGGGCGCCACGCTCACCGCCGGATTTGTGATCGGCGGCAGCACGTCGCGGACTGTCCTCGTTCGGGCCGTCGGGCCGGCCTTAAGCGCCTTCGGTGTTACCGGCACGATGGTCGATCCCCAACTCACGGTCTTCGACAGTTCCGGCAACGTCGTCGCCGCCAATGCGGGGTGGGGTGGCGACATCGCGATTGCCCAAGTTTCGGGCACGGTGGGGGCGTTTCCACTCACCAACCCGGGGAGCACGGACTCTGCCGTCCTCGCGACGTTGCCGCCCGGTGCCTACACGGCCCAAGCTAACAGTGTGTCCGGCGGCGGGGGCGAGGTGCTGATTGAGGTGTATGACGTTCCATAGCGTAATCGCCGGGATCGGGCAGTATTGAATGGGCCAAGAGGAGTGACGATTTACGTGGCTCCTCTGAGAACAGGCGGATTAGGGAGCGTGCATGGCTCGACCACGAATCATTTTTGATTCACCTATGGGCAGATGTCGCAACTGCGCCCGCTTCCGTGCGCCTTTTACCGAACTGCCGC
>CAZWMF010000694.1:0-2236 GCA_964634535.1 uncultured Opitutaceae bacterium
CACCGCGTTCATGTCGAACTGCACGGTGACGTCGCCCTCCTGCAGGGTGAGCGGGACGAATTCGGACAGCGGCTGGTCGGTGATGATGATGCCGGCGGCGTGCTTGCCCGTGTTGCGGACCATGCCTTCGAGAACCCGCGCCTGCTCGATGATCTTTTTCGCCACGGGATTGCGGGCGAGTTCGTCGCGCAGTTCGCCGGATTTCTCGAGCGCCTGCTCCAAGGTGATATTGAGCTCGTCGGGAATCATCTTGGCCAGTCGGTCGGCCTCGGCATAGGGCAGGCTGTGGACGCGCGCGACATCCCGGATCACCATCTTCGCGCCCAGCGTCCCGTAGGTGACGATGTTGGCCACGCACTGGTCGCCGTATTTCTGGCGGACGTAATCGATCACCTCCCCGCGGCGGCGCATGCAAAAGTCGATGTCGAAGTCCGGCGGCGACACGCGTTCCGGATTGAGGAAGCGTTCGAAGAGCAGCTTGTAGCGAAACGGGTCCAGATTGGTGATGCCGAGCAGATAGGCCACCAGGCAACCGGCGCCCGATCCGCGGCCGGGCCCCACCGGAATGCCCTGGCGGCGCGCCCAGTCGATGAAATCCCAGACGACGAGAAAGTAGTCCACGAAGCCGGTCTTCGCGATGATCGACAGTTCGTAGTCGAGTTGGGCCGATCGGCTCCGCGCCAGTTCGCCGTCCGCTCCCGGCGCGGCTTCGGCCGGCGGCGCATAGTCGACGCCGTAACGGCGCTGCAGGCCGGCCAGGCACAGGTCGCGCAGGTACTGGGCCCGGTCGACCTTCACCTCCGGCGGGAGGGGGTACTTGGGATAGCGTTCGCTGCCTTTGGGGAAGGGAATCGCCAGTTCGCACATCTCCGCGACCGCCTGCGTGTTGGTGACCGACTCGGGCGCCTCGGCAAACGTGCGCTCCATTTCCGCGCGCGACTTGAGATAGAACTGCTGGCTGTCGAAGCGCATCCGCTTTTCATCCTCGATCTTCGCTCCGGTCTGGATGCAGAGCATGGCGTCGTGGGGACCGGCGTCCGTGGACCTCACATAATGCACATCATTCGTGCAGACCACCTTGAGCCCGAACTCCTGGGCGAGTTTGAGCAGGCCGGGAATGATCTTGTGCTGCTCGGGCAGGCCATGGTCCTGGATCTCGACGAAATAGCTCTCCCGCCCAAAGATTTCGACGAACCGGCCGCAGCACCGTCGCGCCTCGGCGTAGCGATCGTTCAGCAGGTGGTACGGCACGAGCGAGGCGAGGCAGCCGGTAAACCCGATCAGGCCCTCGGAATACTGGGCCAGGGTTTCCAGGTCCGTGCGCGGCTTGTAGTAAAAGCCCTTGAGATGCGCGTCGGACACGAGCTTCAGCAAGTTCTGGTAACCCTTGAGATTGCGGGCGACCAAGCCGAGGTGGTAGACGCTCTTGCCTTCGTCGGAGCGACCTTGGCGGTCGAGCCGCGAACCGTCCGCGAGATAGAGTTCGCAGCCCAGGATCGGCTTGATGCCGCGCGCTTTCGCCGTGTTGTAGAACTCGATCGCGCCGAAAAGGTTGCCATGGTCGGTCAGGGCGAGGGCGCTCATGCCCAGCTCGACCGCCCGGTCCATCAGCCGGTCGATGCGGCAGGCTCCGTCGAGCAGGCTGTAGTCGGAGTGGACGTGGAGGTGGACGAAATTCTGATCAGGCGTCGGCACAGGAACCGCCTATTGACCGCGGGGCGGCTGCCAAAGTCAACTTAGCCCACGCTCACGTCCGCGTTCGCGCATTAGTCCGGGTCGTGTCTCCGGTTGAAACGAATACGGCTTTCCGGGGCAAGCTCCGCAATGCCCAGACGACCGCCAAGCCGGCCCGAGTTCTCCACGCCGTGGAACGGACGGCGCAGCCGGGCCAAGAGGCGGTCGATGAGCTACGCCACGCCCCGGAAAGCCGTATTCGTTTCAACCGGAGACACAACCCACCGATGAGGGAGATCTTGAGTGGAGCGGAGCGGAAATGGTTTCAAACGTTGCTAGAGGTGACGCCGCCGGCTTTCGTAGCACAGCACGCCATGAGTTCAATGAGCAGGGTTTGGGGATTCCTTTTAGCCGCCGCTTTTATGGACGTCCCAATAGTTGCGGCGCCGTCCGGGGTGGGGCCTCGGGAGACGGCGCAGGCGCTTTGCGATGCTTTGGTCACCGTGATGAAACAGGGGCGCGCGCTGGGATTTAAGGGGCGGCGGGCGATCCTTGATCCGGA
>CAZWMF010000695.1:0-2216 GCA_964634535.1 uncultured Opitutaceae bacterium
ATCCCGGATCCGCCGGCCCCGGGCGTCGAGCGCCGGGTAAGGCCGGGTTTCCTCCAGGAGCTGCAATGCCGCCACTCCTGCCGCCAGGGCCAGGGGGTTGCCGCTCAACGTGCCCGCCTGATATACCGGTCCCACCGGAGCCAGCCGGTCCATCACGTCGGCCCGGCCGCCAAACGCGCCCACCGGCAGACCGCCGCCGATGATCTTCCCGAGGCAGGTGAGATCCGGCGCGATCCCCTCGATCTCCTGGACGCCGCCCAGGCTCAGGCGGAAGCCCGTCATGACCTCGTCGAAGATGAGCAGCGCGCCGTGGCGCGTGCACGCCGAGCGGAGATGGGCGAGGAAGCCGGCCGCGGCCGGCACAAAACCGACGTTGCCCAGATAGGGTTCGACGATGATGGCCGCGATCTGGCCCGGATTGGCGGCGAACGCCGCGTCCACCGCGGCCGGGTCGTTGAAGGGCACGACCACGGTCTCCTGGGCGAACGCCGCCGGCACGCCTGCGCTGTCCGGATGGCCGTGCGTCAGGGCGCCCGATCCGGCCTTGATGAGCAGCGAGTCCGAGTGGCCGTGATAGCAGCCCGAAAACTTCAGGATCTTGTCCCGGCCGGTGAATCCGCGGGCCAGCCGGACCGCGGACATGGTCGCTTCGGTGCCGCTATTGCACATGCGCACCTTTTGAATCGACGGCACCAACCGGACGATCAATTCGGCCATCTCGACTTCCTGGGCGTGGGGCGTGCCGAAGCTCGTTCCCTTTTCCAGGGCCGCCGCGATCGCCGCCTTGATCCGCGGCGGATTGTGGCCGTGGATGGCCGGTCCCCAGGTGCAGACAAAATCGATGAGCTCCCTGCCCTCCTCGGTCACCAGGATCGGACCGCGGGCCGCCGTCACAAAGAAGGGGGCGCCGCCGACCGAGCGGAAGGCGCGCACCGGCGAATTGACGCCGCCCGGGATGACCCGCTGGGCGCGGGCAAAGAGTGCTTCGGAGCGGTTCATTCAGCTGATGTATTTCTGGACGATGGGAATGCGTCGGCCGACTCCGAAGGCGAGCGGAGTGATCTTGAGCCCGGGCGCCGCCTGCTTGCGTTTGTATTCGTTGAGGTCGACGCGCCGGACCACATCGTTGACCGCCGCCTCGGGGAAACCCAGGGCGACCAGGTCCTTGCGGGACAGGCCCTCCTCCACGTAGCCGCGGAGGATTCCGTCGAGTTGCTCGTACGGCGGCAGCGAATCCTGGTCGGTCTGGTTCGGGCGCAATTCGGCGCTCGGCGGTTTTTCCAGGGTCGAGGCCGGAATCGGCGCCGGCTTGCCCCGCCGGAGCGCGTCGGCGTTGATCCAGCGCGCCAAATCGTACACCTGGGTCTTGAACACGTCGGAGATGACGGCCAGTCCCCCGCACATGTCGCCGTACAGCGTGCAGTAGCCGACGGCCATCTCGCTCTTGTTGCCCGTTGCGAGCAGGAGGGCGCCGAACTTGTTCGACAACGCCATCATGAGCACCCCGCGAATCCGGGCTTGGATGTTCTCCTCGGTCACATCGGCCGGCCGGCCGGCAAAGGCCGGGGCGAGCGCCCGTTCGCTGGCCGAGACCAGATCGGCGATCCCGATCGTTTCGAAACGCAACCCCAGATTTTTGGCGAGCTCTTTGGCGTCGGCTTTGGAGTGTTCGGACGAGATCGCCGATGGCAGGGACACGCCCGTGGCGTTCTCGGGTCCGAACGCGGCGGCGGCGATCGCGGCGACCACCGCCGAATCGATGCCGCCCGACAGGGCGATCAGGGCGCGGGTGAAGCCGCTCTTGCGGCCGTAATCGCGCAGGCCGAGAACCAGCGCCGAAAACACATCGGCCATTTCCTCCTGCTCGAAACTGGGTTCGATGTGCCGCGACCCGGACAGCTCCGGGCCGAGCGTCAGATCGACCACCCGCACATCCTCGGCAAATCCGGCCAGCCCGCAAACCACGTGGCCGGACGGGTCGCTGACCAGGGATCGACCGTCAAAGATCAATTCGTCGTTGCCGCCGACCGCGTTCACGTACACGGCCGGGCAGCCCAACTCGAACGCGGCGTCGGTCACGAGGGTCCGGCGCACGCTGCCCTTGGCGTTGTGCCAGGGGCTGGCGGAAATGTTGACCATGAGGTCGCAGCCCTGCGCGGCCAGTTGCTTGACCGGATCCAGGCCGTGATACAGCCGGCGCGTGCTGATCATCGGAT
>CAZWMF010000696.1:0-2207 GCA_964634535.1 uncultured Opitutaceae bacterium
TGTGAGGCCGAACACCATTGATTCGGCCCGCCACGCTACAATGATCTTGGCGCTAATGGTCAGTCAGTCGGCCGTGTCAGATTTGGTGTGGAGGACGATCGTGTTTCTGGCGGACAGCGGCTTTTGTCGGGATTTGCTTTTGAGTTGGTGCGACCGGCACGAGGTGAAGTACTTCGTCGAGATGGCCCGCGACGAGTACTTGTCGGCTTCTGGGGATGACGCTGACGCAACCGGCGGTGTGGGAATCTGGCAGAATCGGCCAGGGGCAAAGCATCTTCGGGGCCTTCGACTACGCAGCGTTCACATGGCGGCGGGAGCGTTGGGTCATCATGAAGGTCGTGCACACCGAGCATAGACCCAACCGTTCGTCATCACCAATGTAATCGGCGATGCGCAACGGCTCTACGACCGGCGTTATTACACCCGGGGCGAAATGGAGAACCGGGTAACAGAGCAGATGATGCTCTCTTCTGATCGATTTAGCGCGCATCGCTGGTGGGCTTACCAATGGCGGATCTTGCTCTCCGTCCTGGCGTACACCCTATTGGGGGCGGCCCGCCGACTAGCCCCGCAGGGAACGGAACTGGCCGAGGCGACGGTGGCCACCCTCCGGAACAAGCGCATGAAGATCGGCGCCATCGTCGACCGCAAGCTCAGCCTAGTCCGGCTACACCCAGCGCGTACCAACCCCTGAAGGATCCTTTTCCTTACGCCGTTCGGGTCCTTTGTCCCCATTGCGGTCAATTCGAAGTCGAACAGATTTGGAGTTACGTGAACTCTCCAGCGCCCGCCCCTTCTGGGCTAAATGGCTGGTGCTCCAAGGAATGAGCCTGCGGCAAGCCTACGCCCGCCTCGGGATCGCGACGGAGCCGAAGACTTCCGGCGGGAGCCGGCTCCGGCACCATCTCCCGCCCTATCTGGTCCACGCCAACCGGCTCGTCCGCGCGCTCAAGCGCCGGCCCGGCCAGTCGGGCGAGGAGCAGGCGGACGCCTACTGGCGCGACCTGCGGGCGCTCTACGAAAAGCTCTGGCCGTGGTTCGACTCGCCCGCCGTTCGCCCGACGGCTTTCGTGCGCCGCAAGCTGATGCGGGGGCTGGGGTCCCCTGACCCCAGATAGGCCCGCCCTCCCCGGAGCGGGACGGGCCGTGGCAAAGCATCTCTGGGAACGATGCGCGGAGGTCCGCCGACACACCGCAAGCCCCGCTCAACGAGAACTTGGGTGCTCTTAAGAAGGATCGGCAGGGCTCGATATTCTGGACGAGAAAACCGCCCCACAGGCCTGCCGAGGATCACCGGCGTCGATTTCAGAATCGCTAAAGCCGAGTCGATCAGGTAATTGACGTGGTATCGTCGCGCGCGAATGACCCCAGCCGAACGCGCGCCAAACAAACCCGTACGACTATGTTTAACTTGGACGAACTGAAGAAGGAGACTACCAGCAACAATCGGTATAAGCGCCGGATGGCCAAGCTGGTGTCGGACAAAAAGGAGGTGACGAGCATCGAGACTGTCGTGGCCGCTGCAGTGGCCAACATCGGCAACGCCCGGAAGTCTTTTGTGATCTATGGCGAACCGCAGAGCGGAAAGACCGAGATGATGATAGCGCTGACCGCCAAGCTTCTCGATATCGGATTCCAAGTCGTGATCGTGCTGATGAATGACAGTGTTCAGCTGCTCGGCCAAAACTTGGACCGGTTCCAGCGATCCGGGCTGTCTCCTTCGCCCAAGAAGTTTACCGAAATCCTCCCGCCGGATATTAAGATCGGGGATCACCAGTGGGTTATTTTCTGCAAGAAAAACTCGAAGGACTTGCAAAAGCTGCTCGATAAGCTCGCCGGCCTGCGCTCAAAGCGGGTGGTGATCGACGATGAAGCGGACTACGCGACCCCGAACACGAAGGTAAACCAGAACGAAAAAAGCCGGATTAACCAGCTGACGGGCGACCTCATCGGCGCGGAAGGGACCTATATCGGGGTCACGGCCACGCCGGCCCGGCTCGATCTGAATCGCACCCACGAAAATCAGAACGAGCACTGGATCGATTTCCCACCCCATTCAAATTATACCGGCCAGGATCTTTTCTTCCCCGTCTCGACGAAGAAACTGCCGTATCGGCTGACGTTTCTGCCGGACGCCGGCGATGACCCGAAGCATCTACGCGAGGCGTTGTTTTGCTCCATGGTGAACGTGGCCTACCTGAATTGCC
>CAZWMF010000697.1:0-2204 GCA_964634535.1 uncultured Opitutaceae bacterium
CAGGCTCTGATTTCAGCTTAATATGCTGTCGGCAGGGGGCAGGGCCTCGGCCCCTGGCAGGAGCGCGATTACACCACCTCGAAGTGGCTCATGAGCTTGAATTGATCGTATCGCTTTTTGATTTCCGGCTGGGTGAGTGATTGGAGCCGGGTGAGGCTGAAATCCTCGACGCCATACGAGGCGATCACGCTGCCGTAAATGATGGCGTTACGCAGGGTGTTGTGGTCGACACGGTCTGTTCGCGCGAGGTAACCCGTAAACGCACCGGCGAAACAGTCGCCGGCACCCGTGGGATCGTGGATGTCCTCGAGCGGATAGGCGGGGGCGCTGAAGAACAGGTCATTCGCAAGCAGCAGGCAGCCGTGTTCGCCTTTCTTGATGACCACGAATTTCGGGCCCTGCTTCAGGATGAGCCGGCCCGCCTTGATGAGGTTGACCTGTTTTGTAAATTCGCGCGCCTCACTTTCATTAAGAACGAGACAATCGATCTTGCGCAACAACTCGACGAGTGCGTCGCGTTGCGTCTCGATCCACAGGTCCATCGTATCCGCCACGACAAACTTCGGCCCGGCGACCTGCGCGAGCACGTGCATTTGGAGTTGGGGCGAGATATTGGCGAGGAACACATACCGTGCGCTCTTGTAGCTCTCGGGCAAGGTTGGCTGGAAGGTTTCGAAAACGTTCAGGCAAACCGACAATGTCCGGCGCTTGTTGAGGTCCCACTCGTATTCGCCGCTCCAACGGAACGTCTGGCCGTCCGCGATCTGTAGGCCGTCGAGATTGATACCGTGCGTGCGGTACAACTCGATGTACTTCTTTGGAAAATCCGTGCCGACGATCGCGACCATGTTGACCGGCGCGAAAAAGCTCGCGGCCACCGCGGCGTAGCTCGCCGAACCGCCCAACAAATCGTGATGTTCCTCAAGGGGGGTCTTCACGCTGTCCAGCGCGACCGACCCGGTGATGAGAAGGCTCATTTGATCATCACCAACCGTTTCTTGAATTCCGCGGATGCCTCGGTGACATCCGACGCGCGCAGGATCGCCGAAACCACCGCCACACGCGTCGCCCCGGCCTCCAGAACCTGGCCGATGTTGTCCAACGTGATCCCGCCGATGGCAAAGAACGGGAGCTTTACCTGCATCGCGACCTGGCGGACGAGATCCGGCCCGATGGCCATGGCCGCGGGTTTGGTGGCCGTCGGAAAAACCGGGCCGATCCCGATGTAACTGGCGCCGTCACGTTCCGCCGCCAGGGCCTGGTCAAGGGAATGGGTGCTGATGCCGACAACGCGCATATTGGCGAGGCGATCGGCGCGCTGGTCGCGCGGGATGGCCACCCAATCCTCCTGACCGAGGTGCACGCCGTCCGCGCCCGATTCGAACGCGGCGTCGATATCGTCATTGATGATGACGGGCACATGGTAGGGGAACGCGGCGGAGACCACCTTGAGCCCGAGATCAACCCGCTCGGCGTGCGTCCGTTCCTTCGCGCGCACCTGCAGAATGTCCACGCCGCCCGCCACCAAATCGCGCGCCAGTTCGCCGGGGTCATGGTCCTCGACGTACATCGTGTCGATGAACCCGTACAGCCGGCACCGGGCGATTCGGGACCTGGACATCAACCGAAAAAGACCTTTGCGACGTCGTAGAGTTCCTTCGGCACGCAGCGATTGCGCACGCGCAGCTTCGGCTTGCCAGTCTTCTTGTCCGTGACCTCGACAATGACCGAATCGATGGTGATGCCGATGACGTCGGGGCCGCGCAAGGCAACCATTTTCCCAAATTCGCCTTTCATCGCGAGTACGACGGCCTCCACGCCATAGCGCGTGCCGAGCACGCGGTCGTAGGCGCTGGGAGTGCCGCCGCGCTGGATATGGCCGAGCACCACCGCGCGGCTCTCGATCCCGGTGATCTTCTCGATTTCCTTGCAGAGCACTTCGCCAATGCCGCCGAGGCGGACGTGGCCGAACGCATCGAGCGAGTTACCCGAGGTGATCTCCGCGCCCTCCAGCTTGAAACCTTCGGCGACCGCGACGATGGAAAAACTCTTCCCGCCCGCCTGACGGTGCTTGATGATCTTGCAGATCTCGGCCAGCGACAATGGGAATTCGGGTAGCAACACCAGGTCCGCGCCGCCCGCCATGCCGGCTTCCAGCGCGATCCAGCCCGCCTGGCGTCCCATCAATTCCACCACCAGCACGC
>CAZWMF010000698.1:0-2198 GCA_964634535.1 uncultured Opitutaceae bacterium
GACGTGCGCGTGATCGAGCACCTCGCCGCAGCCTTGGATGTTCACGATGTGGTCCCGGGCCGGACGCAGCGCGCGCTGGACGGACGTGCTCGGCAATATGAACCGGTCCTCGCCCACCCGGACGACCAGGCCGTCGATGATGGCCATCGTGAGCGGCAGTTTGATCGTGAAGCGGGAGCCCTTGCCGAGTTCCGAGGAGATTTCGATCTTGCCCCGGAGTTTTTCGACATTGCGCTTCACCACGTCCATGCCAACGCCGCGGCCGGACACCGAGGTGACCTTCTCCGCGGTGGAGAAGCCGGGCAGGAAAATGTAGCTATATATTTCTTCGATCGGCGGATCGATGCCCTCCGGCACCAAGCCCTGCCGGCGCGCCTTGGCCAGGATCTTCACCGGATCGAGGCCGCGGCCGTCGTCCTCGAGCTGGATGTTCACGCTGCCGCCCTGATGGAAGGCCCGCAGGGTGACCGAACCGGTCTCGGTCTTGCCCGCGGCCACGCGTTCATGGGGCGGCTCGAGGCCGTGATCGAGGGCATTGCGCACCATGTGCACCAACGGATCGGCGATGTCCTCGACCATCGTCCGGTCGAGTTCGGTTTCACCGCCCTGGGTGTTGAAGGCGGCCTTTTTACCGCACTCGCGCGCCAAATCCCGGGCGAGCCGTTCCATCTTCTGGAACGTCGGCTTGATCGGCACCATGCGCAGCGACAAGGCGGCGTGCTGCAACTCTTTGGTGATGCGGCCGAGCTGCGCCACATTGCCGGCCAGGAGCGGCGCGGCCTGCCCGAAGCGTCGGGCCGTTTCGTTCAATTGGCTCTGGACGATGACCAGTTCGCCGACCACGTCCATGAGCAGGTCGAGTTTCTCCGTGTTGACCCGCACCGTCTGGTTGGTGCCCGCCTTCTGGCCGGACCCGGCGTCACCCTTGTCGGCCTCGGCCTTTTCGGCGGCGGCCGGAACGGCCGCGGGGACGGGAATCGGAATGGGTGCCGCCGCGGCGGGCGCCGGGGCCGGCGCGCTCGCCTTTGCGACGCTCGGCGCGGCTCCTCCGGGTTGGGCCAGCCGGCGAACCGCCTCGATCAAATGACTGACGGGGATGACGCGGTCGGGCAGCTTGCCCTCCTCCAAGGCCACGGCGATCTGCCCGGTCATGGCCTGGATCGCATCGCGGCTGCGCAAAATCTCGGTCACGATCGCCGAATCGATCCGCAGGCGATGATTGCGCGCCAGATCGAGCAGCGTTTCGACTTCGTGGGCCAGGGCGTGCATGGGCGCCAGCCCGAGAAACCCCGCGTTGCCCTTGATCGTGTGGAACGAGCGGAAAATCGAACCGAGCGCCTCCGGTTCTTCCGGCTGCTGCTCGAGGGCGAGCAACGCCGCCTCGATATTCTGCAGGTGCTCGACCGCCTCGCCGTGAAATTCGGCCAACAACTCCCGGTTCTCGCCCAAGTCGAGGGTCAGCACCACATCGACCGGCGCGTGCTCGGGTGCGGCGGCGGGGGCCGGTTCGGCGGCGCGCGCCGCGCGCGGGGCCGGCGCGTGGCCGGCCTTCAGGGCCTGCAGGGCATTGGGCAGCCACTCGACCAGACCCAGCACCTGGCCGAGCGACTCGCTGTCGAACGGCTGACCCGCGTCCAACCGGTGGTCGAGCGCGGTGCGGGCGGCCAGGACGGCTTCGAGTATGGTCGGTTCGCCCACGCTCAAGTCGGCGAGTTCGCCCAACAGGCTGTACGAGGGGATCAACCCGTCGTCGCTGCCGGGGGCGGCAAGCACGGACTCGGCGGCCAGTCGGTTGACCGCCTCCTCGATTCGTTCGATGGCCTCAGCGGAGATCGGCATGGGATGGGCGGCGCAGCGCCGCGCGGATTCTTGGCGGGAGCAACGGCTAGGCTTGCGCCAGCGCTTGGGTGGGCTCGGCTTCCGGGGCCGCGGCGGGGACCGCTTTGCCCAGGGCCGCCTTGGCCTCTTCCACCGTCGGATAGAAGTGCCAGGAGCGCGTGTCTTCGAAGCCCTTGCACTCGGCGATGATCTGGGCGTTGCCGACCAATGAATAATGCATGGCCAGCTCCCGGCAGGTCTGCATCGCCTGCATGAGAATCTTGATCACCCCCATGTGCAGCGAGCGCACCAGGTGGATGTCGATGATCGCCTTGTTGTGGCCGGCGTCCACCGCCTCGGCAAACTTGGGCTTCAGGTAG
>CAZWMF010000699.1:0-2185 GCA_964634535.1 uncultured Opitutaceae bacterium
AAGGATTACGTCTCGAATCTGGCCAACACCACCACCGTGGCGTATTCCGGGGAGCAGTTCCGGATGGTGGCGACCAACGCTTCGGGGTCCATCACGAGCGCCCCGGTCACATTGACGATCACCAATGGCTACGTCTTTTCGACCATCGCGGGCCTGGCTCCCGGCGGAACGGATGGCACGGGTTCGGCGGCCCGGTTCTTTGGCCCCGCCAAGGTGGTGAGAAATGCGTCGGGCATATTCTTCGTGGCGGACACGGCCAACCACACCATCCGCGAAATCACGCCCGCCGGCGTCGTCACGACCCTTGCCGGTCTGGCCGGCACGCCGGGATCGGTCGACGGCACCGGCAGCGCGGCCCGATTCGGGGCACCGCAGGGCTTGGCCGTCGATGGCAGCGGCAATGTCTATGTCGCCGATGCGTCAAACAATACGATCCGTGAGATCACCGCGGCCGGGGTGGTCACGACGCTTGCCGGTCAGCCGGGCAGTTCGGGATCGACCGACGGGGTCGGTAGCGCCGCGCATTTCAATTACCCGTCGGGCGTGGCCGTCGACGGCACCGGCAATGTTTATGTAGCCGATGCCGACAATGATACGATTCGGAAAATCACGACCGCCGGGGCCGTCTCGACCTTTGCCGGGTTGGCGGGCAACACGAGCGTGACGGACGGCACGGGCAGCACCGCGCATTTCCTTTCTCCCTTGGACGTCGCGGTCGACAATTCGGGCAACGTCTACGTCGCCGATTCCGGCGCCGGTTTGATCCGAAGAATCACGCCGACCGGAGTCGTGACCACACTGGCCGGGGCACCATTCGCCTACGGCTCAGCCGATGGTACGGGCAGCGCCGCGAGTTTCTCGATGCCGGAGGGCCTAACGATTGATGGTTCGGGCACTATCTACGTTGCCGATGCCGGGAATGACCTCATTCGAAGGGTGACGCCGGGCGGCGTAGTGACGACCATGGCCGGTACGGTGAAAATAGCCGGCTCGACCGATGGCACGGGCAGCGGCGCGCAGTTCGCAAGCCCCGAAGGCGTGGCGGTGGACGAGGCGGGCAATGTGTTCGTCGCGGACTCCGGCAACAGCACCATCCGGCAGATCACCGCGGCGAACGCGGTGACGACATTTGCCGGCGTCGCTTCGCCCGGTGCGACGAACGGCACCGGTAGTGGAGCGCGGTTCCTTGGCCCCGAAGGCGTGGCCGTCGACAGCTCGGGCAACCTCTATGTCGCGGACGCGGGCAACGAAACCATCAGAGAAGTCGCTCCGAGCGGCGCCGTGACCACTCTGGCGGGAACCGCGGGC
This sequence comes from uncultured Opitutaceae bacterium, assembly GCA_964634535.1. GTDB lineage: Bacteria > Verrucomicrobiota > Verrucomicrobiia > Opitutales > Opitutaceae > Palsa-1447. Next base: position 1,309 of record CAZWMF010000699.1, read on the forward strand.
AGCACGGGCTCTGCCGACGGCGCGGGCAGCGCCGCGCGCTTCAACAACCCCACCGGGGTGACGGTTGATGCAAACGGTGATGTTTTCGTCGCCGATTCCTTCAATTGCACCATCCGAAAGATCACCCCCGCCGGTGTGGTTTCGACGTTGGCCGGTTCCGCGGGGAATTCGGGCAATATCGACGGCGCCGGCAGCGCGGCGCGTTTCGGTCATCCGGGGAACCTGGCGCTCGACGGCGCCGGCAACATCCTCGTCACGGATCTGCTCGCGGGAACGATTCGGAAAGTCACGCCGGCCGGCGTCGTGACCACGCTGGCCTACGAGACCACGACCCTAGGTTCCAGCGATCATCTGGTCGTCGACGCCTCCGGCAATATTTACATTTCGGACAATGCGATTTCCACGCTGCGCAAGGTCACACCCGCCGGCGTAGTCACGACGCTCGCTGGTCAGGCGGGCAGCGCGGGTTCGGCCGACGGTACCGGCAGCAACGCCCAGTTCCACTCAGTGAATGGCATGGCCATTGACGGTAATGGCGATATGTTCGTGAGCGACGACGGCACGATTCGGAAAATTACCCCGGCCGGTACGGTCACGACGCTGGGAGGTCTGGCTGGCATCGGGGGGTCCGTCGACGGAGCCGGCACGAGCGCCCGGTTCGAACGTCCCACGGGCATCGCAATCGACAGCGCCGGCGTTATTCTCATCGCCGATCAAGGCGCCAATGCAATTCGCGCGGGTACGCTGCAGGTGCTGCCCGAAATTTCCACCCAACCGGCGGCACTATCAGTCTCCGCAGAAGGTACGGCGACCTTCACGGTCGCGGCAATCGGCGCGCCTGCGCCCGTCTGGCAGTGGCAGGACTCAACGGACGGAG
>CAZWMF010000700.1:0-2180 GCA_964634535.1 uncultured Opitutaceae bacterium
ACCGGCTCATTCGCGATCACCTTCTTTGCCGGGCTGACCAATCCCCAGGGCAGCGTCTCGGTCGGCCCGACGGGGCGCCTCTTCTTCATGACCGGCATCTGCGGCGGCTACACGACCTTTTCCTCCTTTAGCCTGCAAACCCTCAATCTGGCCCGGGATGGCGATTGGCTCCGGGCCGGCGCCAACACCGGCTTGTCGCTCGTGCTCTGCCTGGTTTCGGCCTGGCTCGGGCTCCTCGCCGCCACGGCGATCAACAAACTGAAAGGCTATTGACCATGGATCTGCCCCGCGAATCTGTCCTCCTGCGCATCTTCATCGGCGAGGCCGACCGGTGGAAGCACCAGCCCCTCCACGAGGCCATCGTGCTCAAGGCCCGCGAACTGCACCTGGCCGGCGCCACGGTCGTGCGCGCCTCCCTTGGCTTCGGCAAATCGAGCCGCCTGCACACGAACAAAATCCTGCGCCTGTCGGCCGACCTGCCCGTGGTGATCGAAATCGTCGACACCGAGGAGAAGATCAACGCTTTCCTCCCCGTCCTCGACCCCATGATGGGCGGCGGTCTGGTGACCCTCGAAAAAATCCAAGTGATCCACTACCGGGGAGCCGCCCCCGCCTCCGCCTAGCGGCTACGGCGGGCGGTGCCCGCCCCACCTCTTTGGCGCGGCGACGTCCGCCTTACGACTACGGCGGGGCGATGCCCGCCCCATCTCTTTGGCGCGGCGTCCCCCGCCGCTGACTTTTCGCTGCTCAAACAAAACTCGGATCCGACCGCAGCCCCAAAAACGCCCGCAACCGGCTCCGTTTGAATTAAGAATACCCCCTGCTGGGGCGTAGCGGAGCGCATCAAACTCCTCTGGTCCCGTCTGCGCCGTCGGTTTTTCTGCGCGGAAAACTCGGGACGGTTTGGAGTTTGTCTGGGCCTTGCGCAGCGTGCCCCAGCAGGGGGTATTCTTAATTCAAACGGAGCCGGTTCTAAATGGCCCTGGATATTGGGCCCGAGCCGGATAACTTGCTCGCTCTGCCCATGTCGGTCTCGCCAGACATCCACATCAAAGGCGCCCGCGAACACAACCTGCGCAACCTGGACGTGCGCCTGCCGCGGGGAAAGCTGGTGGTCATCACCGGCCCCAGCGGCTCGGGCAAGTCGTCGCTCGCCTTCGACACCCTGTACGCCGAGGGCTACCGCAAGTACATGGAGAGCCTCTCGACCCAGGCCCGCCAGGTGCTCGACCAGCTCAAGCGGCCGGACGTCGACTTCATCCATGGACTTTCGCCCGTCTTGGCGATTGAGCAGCGCACCGGCGGCAGTTCGCCCCGGACGACGATCGCCACCGTCACGGAAATCGCCGACTACGCGCAACTGCTTTGGTCGCTGGCCGGCGAGGCCCATTGCCCGAAGGACGGCGGCCGGGTCGTGCGCCGTTCGCTCGACGACAACACCGCCCGCGTCCTGGCCGAATGCGCCGGCGAGCGGATCATGCTCCTCGCGCCCGGGATGCGGGCCAAGCCCAGCGTCCTGCGCGAGGAATTGCCCCGGCTGCGCCAGCGCGGTTTCCAGCGGGTGCGCCTGGACGGGGAAATTCACACCCTCGACGAGCCGAACCTCGTGCCGACCGGCGTGCGGGAACTCGCGGTGGACCTCGTCGTCGACCGGCTGGTCGCCGCGCCCGACCAACGCTCCCGATTGGCCGATTCGCTGGAATTGACCTTCCGGGAGGGGCACGACCGCGCGATCGTGCTCGCCCAGAAGACCGCGGACGCGCCCTGGCGCGAACTGCGGCTGTCCCAATCGCTCGCCTGCGAAACCTGCGGCGACGTGTTCGAGCGGCTGACGCCGCGGCATTTCTCGTTCAACCACAGCGACGGCGCGTGCCCGGCCTGCGGCGGTCTCGGCCGCATGCTCCGATTCGTCCCGGAACTCGTCGTGCCCGACCCCGCCAAATCCGTGCGCGAGGGCGCGATCAAGGCCTGGCGCATCGGCGGAAAGAATCTCATCATCAAGCACAATGCGCTCCTGAAGCAGTTGGCCGAGCAGCTGCCGTACGATCCCGACCGGCCGTGGCGGGATTTGCCCGAGGACACCCGGGCGGCGATCCTGCACGGCGCGGGCGAGCGCATGTTCGCCTTCAAGCTGCGGCGGATGCGCGAGGCCAAGGCGCAGCCTTTCGCCGGGGTCATCG